>NZ_JAUBVX010000020.1:0-101221 GCF_036706065.1 Microcoleus sp. A2-C3
GTGGTGAATGTGTAATTAAAGTTTACAATTAAAGCCGTCGAGCGAAGGACGGGGTTTTAAACCCAATTATGTGATAATAACGTAAGGTGCGCCGCAGCGCACCCTACAAATATCGCAGACAATTTATCAAACAATCTCGTCCGGGTTAATTCCCTGAGCGCGTAAATATTCAGCAAGGCGATCGGCTCGTTCGCATTCGCGATCGGCCCGTTCGCGTTCGAGTTCGAC
This sequence comes from Microcoleus sp. A2-C3, assembly GCF_036706065.1. NCBI lineage: Bacteria > Bacillati > Cyanobacteriota > Cyanophyceae > Oscillatoriales > Microcoleaceae > Microcoleus > Microcoleus sp. A2-C3. The sequence continues at coordinate 229 of NZ_JAUBVX010000020.1, forward strand.
CCGTTGTCGTTCCGCTGTTATCTGTTCTACACCCCACAAAAGCAGATTTCCTGCTTCATCCCACCAGCGCAACCAATAGCCTGTACGCTGTTCTTTTTCCCCCCGCCAAGTTCCCAAATACAAACCAAAATCTGCTATCCAATGGCCACCTTCCTCATCAGGAAATTCTAATTCGTAATTGCCATTTTGCAAGCGATATACCTCCAATAATCCACTTTCCGGGTCAAAAATGATGTAATTTTGCACTTGCAGAATTTGTTCGTAAAAAAACCACTTTCCGGGAGGAAAAGTACGTCTAATAGAATATTCCTCGCCGTCTGTTTCAGACAAAAACTCCATAACAATGGTTGGGATTTCTCCTTCCAAGTTTGGAGTGTAGCTTTTGGGGTCTCTTCTCGATTCTGCGGGTAGTACCGAAGGTATATAAACCCAATCTGGTGCTTTGATAACTAACTCGCCGTTAACAGTAGCGCAAATACCAAAGTTGCTAGCAATCAGCATTAGTGGCCCGATTAATCCTCTTAGTTCTAAGATCTCTCGCAGTGCTCCGGCAATTAGCGGTTGACCTGTATTCTCAACTGGTTTTTCTTCTAATTGGAAGTCGTCTGGCAACTTCTCCCAAGTTACGGTCATTGCTACCGTTTTTTGTTTTGGGTGATCTTGAGTCGCGACCATGACTTTACTTTCTAAAGTTTGATATCTTATCATAACATACCCTAAGATCAGACGTACGGTTGAAACCGCGTCTATACAAACACTCACCCGCCTCCGCGGGTTGAAGAGTGGGCGGTTTAAAGTACGTTTTGCGTTATTTTTTTCAGTCTGCGGAGGCGGACTTTATTTTTGTAGGTGCGGCTTCAACCGCCGTCTTGTCTGAGAAAAAACATGAAATTTTTAGATTTAACAGTAGCTTTGCTAATCTTGCTGATATCGGCTTGCCCTTTGCTTGCCGACTCTACAAATCCAGTTGCTCAAAACTCACCAGTTGATGAGCCATTTTGCTACATGAAAACTGCCGATGGCAAAATAGTAGACTTAGGAAGATTGTGCCAGAAACAGCCAAGTTCTGGAACTTCTCAAACTTGCATTTCCGGTGCCAACATGGCGGCAAAAGTGTCAATTGCACAGGCAAATTATGACGGCAACTTTTTTAGCGGTCAAGTGGTCAATCAAGGCTGTAAAACAATCAAGAATGTGAAAGTCAATTATGAAGTTTTGGACGAGTTAGGTGATTTAATTGACAACGGATTTATCTACACTCAACCTGTTACTCTTGCACCAGGACAGTCAGCCACATTTCGGGGCGCAGTTGTCGCCGGGGCTAAGGTGCAGGCTACTTATGCAGACGCTCAAGAATGATTGTGGCGATTTGCCCGATCGCTGTTATCATATTTTGGCTCAGATATCTGTATGACTTACGCAGAGATCCCCCTAAATCCCCCTTCAAAAGAGGGACTTTGAATAATAATCTTGTCCCCCCTTATTAAGGGGGGTTAGGGGAGATCGAAGTTTGAATATTCTTGTAGAGATCCCCAAAACAGAATTTGCGAGGGCAAAATATCTTGAAAACTCGATCGACATACTGGCAAATCTTACCCTACCTCCGTCCCCAAAAACAAACCATCGGTAAAGCACTAGCTTGTACCGTAGTCTTTACCATATTTTGGCCAATTATCGCGTGGTTGGTTGGCGAAACAGCCAAATTTATAGGAAAAGGAGATTTACAAGGATTCGCCCAAATTGCTGCACTCAGCGCCGTTATATTTCTGATTCGCGGTACAGCCCAGTACGGTCAAGATACGCTGATGGCAAAAGCAGCTTTGACTATTGCTTTAGAAATCCGCAAAAAAGTTTACTCCCACCTCCAAAAACTCAATATCGGCTACTTTGAAACCGCCAAAACCGGAGACTTATCCTACCGCCTCACAGAAGATATTGACCGCATTGGCGAAGTTGTAAATAAATTTTTTCATCAGTTTATCCCTTGTGTTTTGCAGCTAATTGCCGTCCTGGGATATATGATTTATCTCAACTGGCAATTAACTTTAGGTGCATTAATTATTGCACCGCTGATGGCTATTTTAATTGGCTGGTTTGGCGAAAGACTGCTGAGTTACTCGCGCCAAAGTCAAAATCGCATTTCTGATTTATCAGCTTTGCTGACAGAAGTATTTAGCGGCATTCGTTTAATTAAAGCGTTTGTGGCTGAAGATTACGAAATTGCTCGCTTTGGGGAAGAAGCTGAACAAAACCGCCGCGCTAAGTATTTGTCGGAAAGAGTAAAAGCACTTCAGTTCGTGGTAGTTGGCTTTCTGGAAGCGATGAGTGTGATTTTGCTGTTTTTCCTGGGTGGTTGGCAAATTTCTCAAGGAAACCTCACAGGTACTGAATTTATCAGTTATATCGCCGGAGTAGCGCTGTTAATTGATCCGATCGCCATTACAACTGCAAATTACGGCGATTTCAAGCAGGGAGAAGCTTCTAGCGATCGCATTTTTGAACTTTTAGCCATTGTACCCGCAGTTGTCGAAAAGCCAGGGGCGATCGAACTTCCGCGCGTTACAGGTAAAGTCGAATACCGCAACATTAACTTTGCCTATAATTCGGAAACACCGATTTTGCAAAATATGAGTTTGCTGGTGCTTCCGGGAGAAATGATCGCCCTTGTGGGTGCATCCGGTGCGGGGAAAACTACCTTAGTAAATTTGTTGCCGAGATTTTACGATCCGCAAGCAGGACAGATTTTAATTGACGGTATTGATATTCAAGATGTCACCTTAAATACTCTGCGCCGGCAAATCGGTATTGTACCGCAAGAAACGATTTTATTTTCGGGTACAATTGCTCAAAATATCGCTTTTGGTCAATCTTATTACGAACTAAAAGATGTGCAGAAAGCTGCGGAAATTGCTAACGCCCATCAATTCATTACTGAGTTTCCCGACGGCTATCAAACTTGGGTAGGAGAAAGGGGTGTAAATTTATCTGGGGGACAAAAACAAAGAATTGCGATCGCCCGTGCAGTTCTGCTCGCTCCCAGAATATTGATTTTGGATGAAGCGACATCGGCGCTGGATTCGGAATCTGAAGGTTTAGTGCAGGAAGCGCTGGAAAGATTGATGCGCGATCGCACTGTGTTTATCATAGCTCACCGCTTGGCTACTGTCCGCAGAGCCGATCGCATTTTAGTTCTCGAAAAAGGCAGAATCGTCGAATCGGGCACGCACGAGGAATTGCTCGAAAAGGGCGATCGATACGCTGGCTACTACGCGCAACAGTTTAGTCAGTAGGCTACATTAGAAACCGGGTTTTTAGCCGTTTCTGCTGGCCTCAACGAAGTATTCTCGAAAAAACCCGGTTTCTGACCACCCGTGAATCAGTGATGTTCTAGATGAATAGCGCATATACTTAAAATACAACAACTACCCAAGATATTAAAAACAACGAGTCAGTACAACCATGCCTGCTAAAGATGCCTTTCACGAAGTCGTTAAAATCGCTCTCCAGAAAGATGGATGGCAGATTACTCACGATCCATACACGTTACAGGCAGGAACTCTCGAACTTTACATCGACTTGGGTGCCGAAAAGGTGGTTGCCGCCGAAAAAGATGGACAGAAAATCGCTGTTGAAATCAAAAGCTTTACTGGCCCATCTAAAATCTCGCAATTTTATACAGCTTTAGGGCAATTCATTAGTTATCGAGCAGCTTTACAAAAACAAGAAAATGAGCGTATTTTATACCTAGCAGTACCAGGAAATGTCTACGATAGCTTTTTTACAATGGGGTTTATTCAGTCTTTAGTTAAACAAAATCAAATTCATTTAATCGTCTATGATATAGAACAGGAGGCGATAGCACAATGGCAAATTTAGACCTTTATCGGCAGCACATCCAAAATCTGCTCTCCCAACACGCTAGTCTTGTTTGGGATGAGCGCATTCAGGCTCAAACTATCTTTGATGTTGAGCGCGATCATTATCAATTAATCTATGTGGGTTGGCGCAATCAGCGGCGAGTTTATGGCCCGGTGTTGCACCTGGATATTATGGACAATAAAATCTGGATTCAGCAGGATGGGACTGAGGTGGGTATTGCTAACGAACTGGTTGAGTTGGGAGTTCCCAAAGAAGATATTGTACTTGGGTTTGACGCGCCGATGATGCGAAAATTTAGTGAATTTGCGATCGGATAAGTTGTAGGATTTTTTGTATTAGATTATCGTATGAATGCGATGATATAGATTGAGATTGAGGGTAAATCCGCAGTCCGGCAAGGGTTGAAACCCCTGCCTCAAAGCGAAAGTCCTCTGAAGAGGACTAATTAATTCTTTAGTCCTCTTCAGAGGACTTTCGCTATTAGACAGGGAATTCATTCCCTGTCGGACTTGGTGGAGTGATAGCCTTGGCGATGATTAATTTTCAACAGCCCCTAAAGCTTTGAGGGTGGCTTTCTCAACTTCCGTTAAACCAGTAACCCCAGTAATATTCATGTTTTCATAAGGTCGGTCACTTTTGAGTGTTTTGAGGCACTCACCGGTCTCAATCTCCCAAATCATAATTGTGCCATCCCGACTGCAAGTAGCAATCAATTTACCATCATGACTGAAGGCAAATGAGTTAATTCTACTGGTATGACATTGCAAAAATTTTAGACATTCACCTGTACGAATATTCCATAATCTTACCGTTTTATCGACACTTCCACTAGCAACGAACTCACCCGAATAACTAAAGGCAACTGAACGTATCCAATCAGTATGCCCGTGAAAAACATTGAGGCATTCACCGCTGTTGATATCCCATAGTCTTACTGTTTGATCCACACTTCCACTGGCAAGTATTTCACCGTTCTGGCTAAAGGCGATCGCGCGTGCCCAACCGGTATGCCCCTGCAAGATTTGGAGGCATTCACCAGTATGGATATCCCACAGCCTCACCGTTCCGTCATAACCTGTACTGGCAAATATCTCGCCCAAAGGACTGAAGGCAACCGAGTATAATGAACTGTTATGCCCCTGACAGGTTTTGAGGCATTCACCAGTGTTGACATCCCACAGCCTCACCGTTTGGTCATAACTACCACTGGCAAGTCTTTCACCCGAAGGACTAAAGGCGATCGACCGTACTTCTTTTCCACTCTCTAGCAAAATATTGAGGCATTCACCAGTGTTGACATCCCACAGCCTCAGCGTTTGGTCATAACTACCGCTAGCAAGTATTTCACCGTTTGGATGGAAGGCAACTAAATGTACCCGATCGAGATGACCCTGCAAGATTTGGAGGCATTCACCAGTGTTGACATCCCACAGCCTGACTGTTTGTTCGTCATCGCCGCTGGCAAGAATTTCACCGTTTGGACTGAAGGCTACTGACCTTACTTGAGTGCTATGCCCTTGCAGCGTATTCAAGCATTCACCAGTGTTGACATCCCACAGCCTCAGCGTTTGGTCGTAACTACCACTAACAAGTATTTCACCAGCAGGATGGAAAGCTACTGACCCTACTTGATTACAATGGCCTTGCAAAGTATTCAAGCATTCACCAGTGCGAATATCCCACAGTTTCGCTGTTTGATCGTAACTTCCACTTGCGAGTATTTCGTCATTTGGACTGAAGGCTACTGACCGTACTTGACCCAAATGTCCCTCCAAAGTTTTGAGACATTCACCAGTACCGATATTCCACAGCCTCACTGTTTTGTCGGCGCTTCCACTAGCCAGCATCTCACCAGCAGAATTGAAAGCCACTGAAAACACGTTTTTAGTATGACCTTGCAAACTTTTGACACATTCACCAGTACCGATATTCCACAGCCTCACTGTTTTGTCGCCGCTTCCACTAGCAAGTATTTCACCAGCAGGATGGAAAGCCAGTGAAAATACAACTTTAGTATGGTTTTGCAAAGTTTTGAGGCATTTACCCGTGCGGATATCCCATAACCTTATCGTGCGATCGAAACTCCCGCTAGCGAGTATATTTCCATCAGGATTGAAGGTGACAGACATTACCGATCCGGTATGTCCCTGCAAAACTTTTAAACATTCACCAGTCTTGACATCCCATAACTTGATTGTATTTTCATAACTCCCGCTAGCAAGGATTTTACCGTCAGGACTGAAAGCGACGGACTCCACTACGTTGGTATGTCCTTTACAGGTCAATATTTCTCTGCTACTGCTAGCTTCCCACAAACGAACTACGCCATCACTATCACCTGTAGCTAACAGTTTTCCATCAGGACTAAATATTACTGATCTAACACTGCCGAAGATTTTAGTAAAAATAGAATTAGCCAAATTCGCTTCAGCAAAATTGACGTGGCGCAGCGTCGCATTTGTAAAATCAGCACCTAAAATAACTGCACTGGAGAGGTCTTTACCTTCTAAAGCAGTCTTGTCCTTTTTCAACAGCAGCGTCGCCGCATTCCCTCCCACATAACCTACCTCACTTTCAGTTTTTCCCCGCGTTGCTTCCAGAATTTCCAATAATTCCTCCGTAGCTGCCGCTACATCGAGGCAGGGCCTGCACGAGGGCACCGCCCCTACCATCGGCAACAACAAATCCATCACTGCTTTTGTCAGCGGCGCGTGTCCGAAACTTTGAAGAAGTTGACCTAAATCTTCAGCCACAAATCCCTTCAAAGGCGCGATAAGTTCGTTCTGATTTCTCTTCTGGGCTTGAAGCCGACAATAATTAGACCAGGTGTATGATTGAGCCTCAACATCAGGATTTACACAAGACTGTTCCGGCGCAACTAATTCGGCAAAATCTGCCGCCAAAACTCCCAATTCCGCCGCAAATTTGTAAGCGACAAAAAACTCTAATAACGAACGATGCGCCGGAGTATAATCGCCATCGGCATTGCGAATCAGCATCGTTTGACTCATCATGTCGTAGTGCCAGTGGTCTAAGTCTTTTTCCTCTTGCACGATGGAACCAAACAAGCTGCGAATGCGATCGGGAAAACCGCGATAATTGATACTCATTTGGTTGGTTGACAGCATTTCCCAAGACAGTTCGCACAAAAAGTAAAGCTTATCTGCTAACGAAGTAAAAGTCCGTTCAGCTTTGATATCTCTCTCTATCTTCCGCCGCACCGCATACAGATAAATCCGCGACATATCCACTGGTTTTCCTGCTTCAATATCGGGCAATGCTTCCAAAATTAACTCGGTCATCACCGGGCGACGCGCTAAATCCAATAACTGCGGGTTTCCCATGACTTTTTTGACTGTCGCCGCTTCTGCTTGAAATGACAGTGCTTGACCAATTTGCTCGTCGCTAAATTTCTGTAATTCTAATACTTCAAATTGGGGAGTTTCGCCTGTTACAATATTTGTTGATGCTTGCAGTTCGGCATTTAACAATGCCCGTCCTTCCTTGGCTTCAGGAAAGTGTTCGGTACGGCAAGTCAGGATGACTTTTGCGCCGGGAACCACGGCTTTTGCTAGTTCCCAGAAGTTATTGATGGTTTCTTGCCGATCGCACTTAGCGGCCATTTCATCAAAACCATCGAAAATCAACAGAAATTTGCCCATGCGATTCAGTTGTTCAAAGGCCGAATAACCCGCCAAAGGTATCTCGTGCTTCCGAAAGAAAAACTCGGAAAACAGCGACTCAACACTAACGGCTTTAGCGTAATCTCGCAGCGGAATTACTAACGGCAAACGCGGACGTTCTAAGCCGCTTTTTTGAGCTTTTTTGTAGCGTTGCAGCGCCATCCAAGCATAGTGCATCGCAAACCAACTTTTCCCGGTTCCAAATTCTCCTAAAACTGAAATATGTTCTTTTACGGGGTCATCTAACCATAGGTCAATATAACCTTCGATCCAGCCATCTCGCCCGCCATAATGACTCACGCCTATCTTGCGCTGAGTATCGGGATCAATTTCTTCTTTCGTACAGGCTAGCGGTACATATTTGGTATCAATTCCTCGGCTGGTGATTTCAGTTTCTAGCCAATTCAGATAAGAGGTAAAATCGGCATCTTGATCCAGCAATTCATCAAAGGTATAACAAGCTAAATCGCGATTTTCATCTTTTTCTACTTCATCCCGCGCGGCGCGACTGATGCGGCGGGCGGTGACTAACCAGCCTTCATCGGTGCGCTGTTTTTCCACAGACTCGCGCAGGGCTAAGATATCCCTGAGTCCCGCTTCTCCGGCAATTCCGCGCACTAAAATGCGATCGTACTTTTTGCGTCTGACGGGAACATTGATAATCCATTCAAAATAGTTATCTTCCCAAATTTCATATTTCTCAAATTGATAATTTAATGTTTCAAACCAACCTCGAACTTGTTGCGATAAAATAAAAACTTTAGACTTTTGAATATTGCTTGATTCGGCTGCGGGAAGTGCGGGATAATCTTCAGCTTCTAGCCGTGCAAATTCGGTGCGGATTCCTTCGATAGTGGGGAGGCGTTCGATGCGATCGAGTACCATAGATAGGCGTTTTTGCAAAGAGGCGATCGCATTTCCCACCATCACATCTCCCAGCGTCCGCGTCCGCTTTGCTACTTCCATAAACACGGCGGCAAATGCCATGAATTCCCGTTTGGGGTCAATCCCTAAATCTCGAAGTTCTTTACCTAAAGCACTCTCATTCAGATAGTCATCGCCAGCTTTAATTAAAATAGCTGGGCTATCGGACTCGAAAGCTTTGCGAAATGCTGATTCAATCTCTTTTTGGCGAAACAGTTCTAAAATCTGCTTGGGTTTGCCAGCGCCGTATTCTACTAAAGTATAAACATAGACTCCCGCGAAATCTGCTGGCGGAGAATCGGGGTCGAGGTTAAATCTTTTTAATAATTTGATAACAGTTTCGTTGCGCTGAAACTTGTCTTTGATAGTGCCGAAGGGAATTGCCGTCAGGAGGCTGATAACTAAGTCGAGACTAATTAGCATGATTTAGGCTTTCCTGTTTTTCCGTGGGAATCATTCTCGAATCTCAAAATCGCAAATTGCTTTCATTCTATGTTAACGCATTAGCCAACTGTCGCGCACCGACAGTCCGAGATTTGCCATATTCCGATAGTCCGACAGGGGTTGAAACCCCTGTCTCATAGCGAAAGTTCTCTCAAGAGGACTGTGGAATCATATTTTATTTAGTTATTTGATTTAACCCAGATATTGAATGATATCAAACCTGTTAACATCGGAATTATTCATCTCTCCGATCTTTCTCTGTGTTCTCTGCGCTCTCTGTGGTTAAATAATTCCTATCCAACCGAAATGGATATGATACTGTTGAGATCTTATATTAAATATTAGCATTTTTTACTCAATTTAACAACTATAAAACAGAGAAACAACCGACATATATCGTAGTAAAATTATCTATAATATTAGTTGTTATATCATAGTTATAAAAGTTAAAATATAGATAACCAACAAATAAAATTTGCTACCTATGAAAATACAATCATCAGTGCTAGTCCACCTCGGATTTGGTAAATATGTACGCTCCGATCGCGTAACAGCAGTAATCCCAATAGAAGAAGAACGGGGCCCTGGTCGGCGCACGTTCGTGCACGTAGACGGCGAAGCAGACCCGATCGTTGCTTCGCGCGCAGAAGATACGATCGTTCGCGATTTGGTGCAAGAACCGCGCGAAATAACTCAAGCTCGCCAGCAACAAGAAATCCTCCAAGATTTGCTGGCAGATTTGAGCAACGTTAACGTCACCGTGCGCCGCATCAGCCGCGATGAAGGTGGACTTGATCTCGAACGTTTGGAGCGCCGCATTCGCCAAATCTTAGAGGCATAAAAAGAAAAGACCGCGCGGGCGGTCTTTCTGGTTGTTTATATCTCTTGCAAAAGTCCTTTAAATCAAATGTTGGAACGGGCAAGATGCCCGTTCCACAAAATTATTTTTTCTGTGGAACGGGCATCTTGCCTGTTCCTACCTATTTTTGCAAGAAGTCTTTTGTGCCACAGAAAACTTTAAGTTAAGGGTTTCATTGTAACTTCGATGTCCCCTAAACCTGTGAGTTTTTCCACCAGTGGCTCTACTTCAACTCGCGGTACAAAAATAGTTAAAGCTCCCGGAATGCACTCAATAGAGAGTGGAGTCATGCCGAATAGTTCCCCATCTACCACCACTTTTTGAGCAGGATCGGCAGTGATTTTTACTTTTTTGGCGCGCAAATAACCGATATCGTCGCTATCGGTAGGATTGCCACTCAAAGCTGTTTGTAATAGGTGATAAGAGGCTGCGATCGCCCCAGCTTTATTCTGAGGTGCAACCAGTGTCACGTCCAGCAAGCCGTCATCAAAAATAATCCCCGCCGGCCCTTGTGCTAAAATGGAAGTAGGCGGCGCTGCATTAGCTACTGTCACAGCCACAGCAGTAAGGGTGATAATTTTATCTTCGGTTTCGATTTCGGCTTCAAATCTTTCTAAATTGTTTAACTGTTGAATTCCTGACAGAATGTACGCCAGCATTCCCCAGCGAGTCTTCATGTCGCGATCGGCTAATTCGACAGTTTCCGCCTCAAAACCCACTCCCGCTAGCAAAACCATCGGCATTTCACCGTTGCAAATCGCCGCATCCACCACCCGCGTCAATCCTCCCAAAATATTTGCGCAGGCGGTTTCAATTGTATTGGGAATCTCTAAAGCATTCGCAAAAGCATTCGCAGTTCCCCGCGAAATAATTCCTAAAGGAATATTTGTGCTGACAATCGCACCAGCAACCGCTGATAATGTGCCGTCGCCCCCGGAAGCAATAATTGCCTCAACTCCTCTAGCAACTGCTTCGTGGGCGAGTTGATCTGCGTCTATTTCTGGGGTTGTCAACCGAATATCTAAGTCAATAAACGGCTCTAAAAGTTCCCGGATTCTAGCTAAGTCTTGCTCTGGGTTGCTGTTGCCGGCGACGGGATTAAAAATTAGGCACGCTGAACGTTTCATAGGTAGTAATTGGTGATTGGTGATTGGTAATTGGTATTTGATAATTGGTAATTGGTGAAATTACGTCTGGTCGATCGACAACAATCAATTTGGTTTGTAGTGAGGACTTCAGTCCTTATTTTTCTAAGGACTGAAGTCCTCACTGCGAACCGGGAACAGTGCAGTATTTCTGCTATTTGGTTTAATTAAGACTTAACAAAAGTCCACTCTAACATTTTTTTCGGAGCGTTTTGCAGCGCTTCCTTGATTTCCTGGTTGCTGTCGAACTTGACTTTATCCAAATGGCACGCTTCCACGTTGACAGTAAATTTATCGTCTTCAAAAGGCCAAGGAGTTACAGTCACCAGTTCGTTGCTGTGCTGTAGAATATCGTAGCGCTTTCCGTCGGGGCCGACACTAATTTCTAAAGCCCGTTCTCCGGCGGGTAACTCGCCGCTGCAAAGAATTAATGATAGCCGATCGCACCACTGGAAAAAAGCATAAGCTGATTGGGCCTCTTCCTTAGAAATCTTCATCTCCTCGCGCCACTTTTTTTGGTTGGCCAGTTGTTCGTCCAAAAATTCGTCGAGCTCCTTCGACTCTCCCCGCTTTCCTTCGTTCAGATAGCTCATGTGCATAGAAATCAGCATTGCTACCCACCGCCCGCGATATAGGGAATTCTCCGTCAATCCTCGCATTTTGGGCACAGAAGTTTCCGTGCTCAAGGTAAAATCTAAGGGCGCGCCCGCTTCAGTCAAGATATGTTCTTCCCACTCTTTCTCTAAATCGTCGTGGTGAGAAATCGCGGCTATGGTTTCGTAGAGGCGAACCGGAGATTTCGAGCGCTTCCACTGTCCGCCCAGTTGGGCGGCCAGCAAAGCATGGGCGCGGTGATAAATAATTTCCCAGCCGGTAGCGGTTAAGTTAGCAATCATTGAATTTTTCTCCTGAATTAAGTTGAGTGCAAAAATTGAAGATTTCCGCGTTTGAGACAGAATCTTTAGAGTTTCAAACTAAGGAATTAAGCCGTTTGCTTCGGCAAAACCCCATCCTGACGGCAATCTCATTCGTTAAATCACAAAAGGTTCGATCGCGATTTCCTGCCATTTCCCCTCAAATCGTTCGACAACCAAAGGTGTGACTCGGAACTTGGGGGGAGTCCCGTCAAGAACATCAATCCGCAAACACGAATAAGGACGGCGTTTGTGGGAACCTTGACCGCTGCGGCCGACAAATAGCAAAGATTCCGCTACCCGCCGGCCGGCTGTTTTGACACCCAGTTCGCGCCCCAATCGATAAGCTTCAGGAGTTGATGGTTCCTCCAACACCGGGCCTTCTGGGCGCTGGCGGCGCAGGCTGTGACCGCTTCCCCCGCAAACAATCCAATTAATGCCGGAGTCGCCATGTCCAGTATCCCCAGTCTTCAGGTGTTCCAAACAGTGGGCGTGGCCCGTTAGCACTAAATCTACTAGGGCACGCCCGCCCGCCTCTTTCTCAACTGCATCAGCCACCGCGTCGAGTACCTCGCGCAAACGCAACCGCACCGCCAAAGTTTGAGCTTGATTCCACTTTGTCGCCTCGGTCACGTAGGGGGGATGGTGCAAGTAAATTACTCGCCCACGCACCTCAGAATCACGCCAAGATGCAATCAGCCTTTGTTTGAGCCATTCGAGCTGTTCCACGTCGGTGGCTGTTTTGTCGGGGGACAGTTGTTTGTCAATATCAATCAGGATTTCGTCAAGTTGCTCTAATTTGGCGGCCAAGTCGTCTAGCTGTTCGGCTTCTGAAGGAATTTCGGGGTTTAGCCGATCGCACATTTCGAGCATTGCCAATTTTTCTTGTTCCAACTGCTGGCGCTCGATTTCTAAATTTTGGCGGCGAATGTCGCCCTGTTTGGTTTTCGGGATCGGTAAGGGTTCGTTGAAAGTATTGGAGTCGAGGGCGAAGAAGTCGATGCCGCCGCTGCGGAACGTGTAATAGCGGTTTGGTAAGCGGGTAAAGCGTCCGGGTTGGTAGCGGATGCAGCGGCCTGTGCTGGTGCTGGCGGTGTAGTGCGCGTCTAGGTGGCGATCGAGTTCTCCCGGCAATTTGTGAGCTTTCAGGTAGTCGAGAAATGCTTTAGCATAGGCATTTCCGCGATCGGAACCGTGCCAGCCAACATCGAGATCCAATTTGGAACCCAACAGCTTCCGCAGCGGATACGCTGTTGCCGACAGCAAGCCGTAGACTATGGGCAAGTCGTAATAGTCGTGGTTTCCTGGTACTGGCAAAAACGGAAAATTGAACACCATGCGATCGTAAGCAATCCGAGAAGGATGTTCGCCACCGACGATAAATTCTCGGTAGGGGCGAATAAAGTTTTGCAAGTAGTATTCGCTGGAACCTACTAGATAAACTACATCCCCTGTGTGGAGTGCGAAACGGCAAGTTTCCCGCTGCGAGAGCATTTGTTCGGCAATTTGCCGCTGGGGGTTGTGGCCGCGGTGGTTGCCCGTGCCGCTGTCGCCTAGAACTAAAAACGAAAACTCTGGGGAGTCTGTTGTTCGATCGTCCAAAACCATCCGAGTTTGGTCGATTCCCCGATCGACGATCGCCTGTTCTTGCCACCGCACCCGCTCGTTCATTTTGCGGATTTTGACTATTATCCGCGGATCGGACACGAATTTCACGCCGCCTAGTCTCCCAAATTGCTCAGTTCCTTGTTAATCATAGTGCAGCGATCGATCGACTTTTTACATCTCTCTAAAAGCTGAAAATCTATCTGGGGAAAGCGTGCGGGGGCTAAGAACTCGGTTTCTGCTTGCCCAGGAGCCGATCGACCCCTGTTGATCCGAGAAATCGTTTTTTTTGAGATTTAGCCAGCTTGCGGTTCTTGACTAACCGCTAGAATCTACTGTTATTGATGATACAAATTGCTTTTGTTGCGGGAATCGCCACAAATTTTTAATTCTGAATTCTCCCCAATCGGTCTCTCCCTCTCTTCCTATCTTCCCCCCCGATCGTACTGCTCACTATCTGCAATTTTTGAGTCAGGAGTGATGGCACGATCGCAGCACCTTTTGATACCATGCAATCAAGTCCAAGACGATCAGGGAATGTAGTGGAGGTGCGTAAATGGAGCTTTTCGGAGAACAAAAACGGTGTCTGGATGCTTTGGTAGCGTCGATCGAGCAATTGGGAGGTCGAGCAGACATTCCGAAGCTCGAACAGATAGCTGAGTTAATCATTCAAACGATGAGAGGGCCTTGGCGCTACTTTCACACGTCGGAACACATTTTTGAGGTCGGGGGGTCAGTCGATCCGATCGAGGTGCTGGCTGCGCTATTTCACGACCTTGTGTACGTGCAAGTCGATCAGGGCGTAAGTTTCAATATCAGCAGCGCCCTTTGTCCTTTTGTCAAAGAAGTGCGATCGCAGTTAGTGATTAGAGATGAAACCGAACTGCCCGACGATACCATGTATCACCTTGTGGCCAGTGTCTTTGGGTTTGTTCCCGGTAAAACTCTCTCTCCCTTTGCCGGTCAAAACGAATTTTTGAGCGCCGTGATTGCTGCCAAATCTTTAGAGCCTTTTTTGCCAGCTAGTACGATCGCCGAAATCTCCGCCTGCATCGAAGCTACTATTCCTTTTCGTCCGCTTTCGCCCTCCGGCTTCAGTGCGATCGAACTTTTGTACCAGCGGTTAGTAAATGTAAATCGCGATTTTGATTTTGGATGGACTGATGCCGAAACTGTAGAAATTGTCAAGCGTTCTGTGAGGCTATCAAATCGGGATGTAGAGAATTTTGCCTCTCCAAATTCCTCTAATTTCTTAGACAATACCTGGAACTTGATGCCGGAAACTAATCACGAATTGAGCAATGTCAATTCCTATACTGTTGGCGGATACCGCAAATCTCTGCAAAAAATGGAAGGATTTTTAAACTTCCTCAAACCAGAACTGGTTTTCCAGCAATTTATGCAAGAGCCGGACGATGAAACCTACACTTACATGATTGCCCAAACACGAAAAAATATCGCCGCTGCCAAACTTTATCTAGGAATAAAACTAATTACCATCGCCATCTTAGAAGCTCTTTCCTACCGTTTGGGCCGCGACATTCCCCTTTCAACAATGATGGGAGAATTGCGCGCACCAGGATTTAAAACATCAGTTTTAGAGGATTATTTGCCCAACCGACCAATCGCCTACCCCTTAGAAAGTCAGTTGGAAAAAGAGGTTTTAGATTTGTTAGCAATAGGACGCAATCAAGAATCTCCCTATGATATTAAAAACTCGCCCGTAGCTACCTTTATTATCAAATCTATCGGCTTTGCTGAAACTGAAAATTTCCTGAAGAAAGCTCAAGACTTTTTTGCAGAGCGTATTTCGTCGGAAGAGTTTCTGTCTTACTGCGCTCCTGATGTCATCGAAACCATCTCTTCGGGAGTTATGAAACTCTTTGACAGCAGGAAGATGGCTTTAGGAAAAGTTAAGTTAGCTCACCAAGCTGTTTCTTAGCATAGGTTGGCAGAATCTTAAAAAGTTTTCCATTGCACAAACCTGGTTCCTTGAGTTCAGCCACGATGTCCGGTTAGTCTGAGATGTTGTATCATTCTCGCTTAACAGGCTTTCGGGCCTGTTCCACAAAGAATAAGTTTTCTTGTGGGGAGTAGGGGTTGGGCAGGAGATCCCGCCCATAGCAGGCTGATTGACAATGGTGCAATATCTCAGTTTAAACCATAAAAAAAAGTCCTATTCAAAGGACTTTAGCTATGAGTCTGGGGTTTGAACCCCAGAAGGACTAATTCGACATCCAACTTCTATTTCTGTGAACCAGCCGCACCCTCTGCGCCGGAGTTGCTATCAGGTGCAGCAGTACCCGTAGGATTAGAATCGGTCTGGCTTTCGGTATTAGTTTTGCCGCTGGTACCTGCTCCAGAAGCGCCATCATTTGGAGTTGGAGATGGAGTAGCTGAACTCTCAGGTGCTGGAGTTGCTGGAGTGGAAGCTGGCTCCTTCTGCGAATTCGGAACCGTAGTATTAGTATTATTTGAGGGCGAAGATGGAGACGGCGCTGCTTGCTGAGCGGGTGCATCTTGCTGCTGTGAATTTGGAGCCGTAATATTGGTATTGGGAGCCGGATTTGCTTGAGGAGTCGGAGTTGCGTTTTGAGCTGGACTTGGTTGAGGAGCAGGCGTAGCCTTTTGAACTGGAGATGGTTCAACCGGAACCGGAACACTCTTTTCAATGATCGTTTTTTCTCTCTCTATAATCCGAGTCGGAGCAGGTGTTGCTGAAGGCTGATTCGCTTTCGGTACAACAATCACAGGAGCAGGAGTAGGAGTAGGAGCCTCCTCACCCCGATTGAAGTAATATACACTGCCCAGAACTAAGCCTGCCAAAGAAGCAAGAAGAATCCCTAACAGTAACCCGCGACCTGCATTCTCATTATCGCGGACTTCTTGGACTCCAGCTTGGCGGTGGTTTTCCGCGATTTGACCCTGTACATAACCTTGATCATGAGCTGCTTCTTTAGAAGCCTTCCCCGTTGTACTCGGAACACTTGTAGTAGTTCGTGTTGTACTGACATGACCGTTAGTTGCATCGGTGTGAACTTCTTGATGAATTTCACGGTTAGAGCTATTTTCTTCGTTAGGTTTCATAAAAAAACTCGGTAAGTGGGAAACTCAGAGACTTTAGTCCTGAGAGGAAAACAACCGGCGGTTTAAACCGCCTTGAATCTTTCCATTACCGCCTTGGGATTGCTTAGCGGGAGTGTACTTTTGTGGTGTACTTTCGATGGGACAATTACCATCTCAAGCCTTGCAATCCTGTACGCATAATGTTTGGCATTTCTACCTCTCCCTTGCGGGGTGATGTTCGCTTCGCCAATGTTATTAGGGCTTGTTAGGGGCTAGTAGCACTGTCTCAGTGACTTTAAGACTGTTTAACCACTAGCGATAGGGCGGAAAACTAGCGTCGCATTCTCCGGTATCGTGACCCAGATAACGTAGTCAGTTAAGACTTAGGCTGGTCAGAATAGCTTGCTTCAACTTTCGTCTTACAAGCTCAGTGGCTTTAGCCCTGAGTTCCTGACAATTATCTTCGTCACAACTATTCAAAAAATATTTGTCTGTAGGAGATGCTTATGTTTGAAAACTTGAGCATCTCCTGTTCAGCATTTAAACCACTTATTCCGATTCACTGTCAAGAATCAGGTGTAAGCGTTGGGTGTTTGGCTCATACCAGTTTAAATGCTTAACAGCTTTCAGCTTAGGGAGTTTAGAGAACTTTTGGTTTTTCCTTCATTTGTATCCAATCTAACTCGCCAAGGTAGTAACCAGGCTCTACCCCTAGAGTGATTGTCGGAGTCCCCAAAGGAATAGAATTAGCCGGACTTGAACAAAAGAATACGGGCTAATTGAGTTATTTATAATGCTTGCTCTGCAAGCATATAAGCTTAAAAAATGAGCAATGAAAGAGACAACCCCTGCCGCGGTGCCCCCTGCTTTGATCAATTTTGTCAAAGATTTGACGATATCTGTGGTCATCAAGCCCAAAAACGGGAGTTTAGGAACTATTTAGGCGGAGTATTGAGAAAAAATAAGCGAAAAAAACTGTCGCAGATGGCTGGAAAAGCCGTCGGAGTAACTTACCGCAAATTACACCATTTTTTAACGGCAGCGCCTTGGTCATTTAGTGAAATGAATCAATGTCGGCTGGAGGTAATGAATCAGTGTCACCAAAGCAAGATTAGTCGAGGATTTAGCCTGATCAGAGATAATTCATGGCACCCTTAAAAGTGGCAACTTTACTGCCGGAGTGGGAAGACAATACATCAGAGAAATCGGGCAAAAAAAGAAGGGAATAGTAACAGTTACTAGCCATCTATTTATCAAGCCAGTTTGGGCTTGAAATTTGTTTAAGTCCGGTTAGATAACCACAATTAAGTTTTTAGCAGCAATAAAGGCAAGTTTTTTCTCATCCATCAAGAGAGTACGATCGTACTCACTACCAACAAGCTTTATTGCAGGAAATTAACCGGACATCAGCATTACTGACAACTGAGGTTTTTTAATCTTTTCTTTCAATGATGATGGTCATGTGAGCGACTAATGCACCGATCGCGCCTACTGCTGCAATCACTGGAAACAAAGCCGCACCGATCACTCCGCCGACTACTCCCACCGTCAGAGGAACTTCTACCAAGATCCGTCCTTCTTCATTTTTGATAATGATGCGGCGGATATTGCCTTCGTGAATCAACTCTTTAACTTTAGCAACCAAATCCTCGCCGTTAATCTTCAACTCCTCAACGCTAACTTTGTCCTGAGTATAAGCAGGCGTTTCTAAAGGAGTCGTTTCAAAGTTAACATCAGTAGCTTTTTGGCCCGAAACTGTTCCAGATACAGGTATTGATTCGAGTTCTCTTGTCCCGACTGGTTCTTGTTCGCGATCTGTAGGTGTGTCCATTTTTTGTTCTCCTTTTAGGTAAAAGTATTTATGTATATAATTACCTAGTAAAGATAACACACAAGTTTTTGTCGATAAATCATTCTTTTGGGTGATATTGCTGCTGGTGCTGTCATGATCTTCTATCTTAATTTTTGACGGCTCGATTTCCCCTCTCCCCTTCTTCCCTTGTGCCAATACGCGAACTGTCTACTTCTGAGCCTCGCACCGCTTCACCCTTAACAAACCTCCGATCGCGACAGCCATAGGATTAGAGCTAATTTCACGCCTGGAGATATTCAGACTCAACAGATGTACAGGTTGAAATACTGACATTGTACTGAAAGTGCGATCGCCCCACCGTCTATAGAGTTAACACATCTAGTTCGGCAAACCGCACATGGAAACCCTCGCTTACTTTCCTCAACAGTCATTTTTATTCAACTCAGTGCGATCGCCCCACAAAACCCGGCCCCCCGAGGTTCCTCCCATGAACATCTTAGAGTTTCTAATGAGAATTGCTTAAAATAAAGGGGAAGCAGAAGTAATTATGATCGAAATATTATCGCAACAAAACCAATTATCTCAAATTGAAGTTGAGCTTGGGGCAAAGTCCGCTAAAATAGAATTACTTCCTTCTGCTTCCCCTTTATTTCCCGTGTCCGATTTGCCAGCGACAGAATTTGAATATCAAGTTGGCGGCAGTTTGCAGGCGAATGCTCTTACCTACGTCACCAGATCAGCAGATAGCGAACTTTACGACTCGTTAAAAGCAGGCGATTTTTGCTACGTGCTCACCTCCCGACAAATGGGAAAATCGAGTCTGCGGGTGCAAACAGCGCGCCGCTTGCAAGCAGAAAATATTGCCTGCGGCATTGTTGACATCACAGGAATTGGCACGGCCCAAATAACTCCGGTGCAATGGTATGCGGGCTTTACAGCCACTCTTGCCAACAGCTTTAAAATTAAAATGAATGTCAGGACTTGGTGGCGCGATCGAGAACACTTGCCGCCAGTCGTTAGATTAAATGAATTTATCGAACAAGTATTGCTTCCTGCGAGCGATCGCAATATCGTAATTTTTATCGACGAAATTGACAGCATTCTCTCCCTGAACTTCTCCAGCGACGACTTTTTTGCCTGGATACGCGGCTGCTACAACAAACGTGCCGAAAATCCCCAATACAACCGCCTAACTTTTGCCTTATTTGGAGTTGCGACTCCTCAAGATTTAATCTCTGACAAAACCAGAACTCCGTTTAATATCGGCCGCGCCATTGAACTCAAAGGATTCGATCTTACCGAAGCCGCACCTTTAGCCAGAGGATGGCCAGAAAAAATCGACAATTCCCAAGAAATTCTCAAAGAAATCTTAGCATGGACGGGAGGACAGCCATTTCTCACTCAAAAACTTTGTCAATTAACTGCTCAGAAGTTAGCAGCACAAACCAGCAGCAACTGCAATAGCCCAGCCAACTGTCAATTATTCATTGCTGAATTAGTGCAGTTAAGCGCATTGGAAAACTGGGAATTTCAAGACGAACCGGAACATCTCAAGACAATTCGCGATCGCCTTCTGAGAAATCCCCAGCGCACCGGCCGTTTGCTAGGAATTTACCAACAAATCTTAGCCGATCTGACTCTTCCGAACAGCCCAAAAAATTCAGCAGAAGAGTTAATTTGTCAAGATAATTTTTCAAAAGACAGTTCCGAGAAAATGGAACTGTTACTGTCAGGTTTAATCGTCAAATACGCAGGTAAACTGAGAGTATTTAACCCGATTTATGCCTCTGTTTTTAACCGAAAATGGATACAGCAAGAATTAGCAAAGCTCCTGCCTTACTCCGAGTCGATCTGCGCTTGGGAAGCCTCCAACCACACCGACACTTCCCGCTTGCTGCAAGGCAGAGCTCTCGCAGAAGCGTTAACCTGGGCGGCAGACAAAAGTTTGGGCGATCGCGATTATCAATTCCTATCAGCTAGCCAAGAACTAGAAAATCTGGAAATTCAAAGAGCTTTGGAACTAGAGAAAGCAGCTTCGCAAATATTAACCGAAGCAAATTTAGTCTTGAGTAAAGCTCAGCAAAAAGCCAAGCGAACAGTCCAATTTAGTTTGTTGGGACTCGCTGCAATTTCCGCAATCTCTGCTAGCGTCCTCCTGCACGCGCAGCGAGTTGCCCAAAAAGCTGAAAATCAAAAAAAACAAGCGATAATTACCTACATTGAAGCACTCAACTCTACCGCCGATATTTCCCTAAGCTACGATCAGCTAGGAGCTTTAATCGCAGCAGTCAGCGCGGGCAAAAAATTGCGAGAAATAGAAGTTTCTCCAGCGCTCAAAACACAGACAGTAAATATACTGCACCGAACGCTAAATGCAGTCCGAGAACGCAATCGTTTGCCTAACGGACACACGGCTAATTTCAGCCCGGATGGTAAGTTAATTATAAGTGCGGGTGGCGACTTTCTTGTGAAAATTTTTCAGCCAAATGGCAAGTTGATTTTGAGTTTGCCGGGACACACCGAGTCAATTACTGAGGTGGTTTTTAGTCCAGATAGTCAGTTAATTGCTTCTACAAGTTTTGACAAAACTGTCAGAATTTGGCGCCGTGATGGAACTTTATTTTCAATTTTGAAAGGACATGGAGATTTAGTTTGGAGCGCGAGTTTTAGCCCCAAGTCTCAACTAATTGCTACTGCTAGTTCCGATCGCACTATTAAGATTTGGAGTGTAGGTGGCGTTTTGCTGCACACTTTAAAAGGACATACTAGACCAGTTACATCAGTCAGGTTCAGTCCCGATGGTAATCTGTTGGCTTCCACCAGTCAAGATCGAACTGTCAAGCTTTGGAAACGCACCGGGAAAACACAGTTTCAACTTGAGAAAACTCTTTTGGGACACAAAGATGAAGTGTGGGGATGCAATTTCTCGCCAGACGGTGAGATGATTGCTTCAGCGAGTCACGATTGGAAGGTGAAACTTTGGAATACTGACGGCAAGTTGCTGAAAACTCTCGACGATTCTACAGCAGGTTTGGGTAGTGTCAGTTGGAGTGCAGACAGCAAGTTGCTCGCAGGGGGCAGCACGGATGGGAAGGTGAGACTTTGGCGGCGCGACGGTACTTTGCTGCAAACTTTTAGGGCGCATCAAGCGGATGTGTGGAGTGTGAGTTTTAGTGCCGATCGCACAACTTTAGCATCTGCCGGGAAAGATTCGTCGGTGAAGCTTTGGAGTCTCGATGCTGCTAAAGTAGAAGCTGCCGAACTTGACAAATTGCTCGCAGTCGGCTGTCGCTGGCTTGGAGACTACCTGCAATACAATCCGCGTGTTGAGAGCGATCGGCATTTGTGCGAAACAACTGACAATTGATATTTCTTGGCAATTCCCCGTAACTGATTTTACATGAATTGTCGCAGCGGGCGATCGGCTCCATATTTGTCGCTAGTTTTGTCTGATTGTCATATAATTTTAGGTAAGGGGTAATAGCAAATGTAGTGGCACTGGCCGCGGATGTCTATCAATCTGAACTAAATTAATGTTATCAAACATTAAAGGTAGTTATCACTACAATATTCTGATTAGTAGAATCTTGGATCGATTAAAATTTAGTAAATACTCAGGTATCACAGGGGTGACTGCTGTCAACCGATTATATCGTTTATGACGGTATTCGCATGATTTAAGGTACAAAAAATTGTGCTTAATCTATTGGATTGAAGAACAGAGAGTAGGGTTGATTGCCAAGCGAAAATAGAGGTTGAAATCGCAGTGTAAATTAGGCATACTCCAGCAGCCAACCGCAACTACCAATTACCAAAGGAGGGAGCAGTGTATGAAACTGATGGGTTGAGTCCCCTGAAATCGCCGCTCGGTTTGCGATCGACTCTAGAGGAATTAACTCTGTACAATTTTCTCCTAGAGTCAGAATGTCTGGGTGGCGAAGTTGCTAAAATTTTTCAAGCTAATCCTTTACTTCCCGGCATCATCATTACTGAGAAAGGAAAGTTTACAGGGATGATTTCGCGCAGGCGTTTTTTTGAACACATGAGTCGTCCCTACAGCTTGGAGTTATTTTCTCAACAGCCTTTGTTGATTCTCTACCGCTTTACTAAAACTGATATTTTGGTTCTCGATCGCAAAACCCCAATTATGAAGGCAGTGCGGCAGTCTCTAGAGCGATCGCCAGAACTGATCCATGAACCCATTGTAGTGCAGGTAGAGCCGGACAATTACCAACTTTTAGACGTGCACCAACTGCTGCTTTCTCAGTTGCAGATTCACGAGTTGTCAACAGTGGCGATGCGGGAATCCCAAGCACAGTTGAGGTATCAAGCCCAACAACTCGAACTTGCCCTGTTGGAACTTCAGCGCACTCAAACCCAACTAATTCAAACAGAGAAAATGTCTTCTTTGGGGCAGTTAGTAGCAGGAGTCGCTCACGAAATTAACAATCCGATCGGCTTTATCTACAGCAATTTGCACCACGCTAAAGAGTATACGCAAGGTTTAATACGGATACTCGAACTCTACCAGGAACACTGTCCAGAAGCCCTCGCATCAATTGAAGCCGAATCAGAAACAATCGAACTCGATTATTTGCTGGAAGACTTGCCTAAAGTCTTTAATTCCATGCAGCAAGGTGCAGAAAGGGTGCGTGACATCGTTTTGTCGCTGCGGAATTTTTGCAGGTTAGACGAAGCTGAAATGAAGCAGGTCAACATCCACGACGGTATCAACAACACGATTATGCTTTTGCAAAGCCAGCTTAAAGGGAAACCAGGGCAGGAGGCG
Source organism: Microcoleus sp. A2-C3 (assembly GCF_036706065.1). Lineage (NCBI taxonomy): Bacteria > Bacillati > Cyanobacteriota > Cyanophyceae > Oscillatoriales > Microcoleaceae > Microcoleus > Microcoleus sp. A2-C3. Next base: position 23,350 of record NZ_JAUBVX010000020.1, read on the forward strand.
ATCGCAATTCACAAAGAATACAGCGACTTGCCGCTGGTGCAGTGCTATCCCGGACAGCTAAATCAGGTATTTATGAATATTTTAGTTAATGCAATTTATGCTCTTCTTGAGTGGAACAAACACGAAAATGTCGATGGAAAAAGCCTGAACAATTCGCAAGCAGGCGAGAAAAATGATTCCCTTGCAAATAGTCGTCAGATGCCTGCGATTCGGATTCGCACGGAGTTAATCGAGGGAAAAAAGGTAATAATTAGGATTTATGACAACGGCCCGGGGATGACAGAAGATGTTCGGAAGCGGTTGTTTGACCCTTTCTTTACTACTAAGCCTGTCGGCCAAGGAACGGGTTTGGGACTCTCGATTAGCTATGAAATTGTTGTCAACCAACACGGCGGTGAGTTGAAGTGCTTGTCGGAACCGGGAAAAGGAACAGAATTTGCGATCGAGATTCCACTTCAACAGTTTTCCCCAGCACATATGTTACCTCGCTTTGCGTGACTGCTGTTCGCGAGCTATATGAACTCGCAAAACATAACTACTGACTACTGACTAATGACTAATGACTAATGACTACTGACTACTGACTAATGACTACTGCGAATTTTTGCAAACCCACTTCCACAAAGGATGACTCGGCCCCTGTTGGCGAATTCGGCGCACTTGTTGTTCCAAACCCTGTTTTTCTCGCTGGGGCAATCCTCGCACCTTATTGCGACTTTGCCAAGTTAGCACTGCTAAAGTCATCCCCAAGCACAAACCCAAACCGAGAGTCGGCCAGCGGTGAAAAGATAAACCGTAGCGTACCGCCGCCCAAGTGAAGTTTTCTAAGCACAAACCGATTTCGCGACGCAAACTCCAAATACTCAAAGAACCGATGCTAATCCACAGCAATATCACAGTTAACCAGCGGCCGTAAACTGTTAGTTTGTGAAGCCTTTGGACTTCAATTTGAAAATTTGGGTCATTGGTCATTAATTATTGGTTATTAGTTATTGGTTATTAGTTATTGGTTATTAGTCAGTTAACGGTTAACGGTTAACAGTCAACAGTTAACGGTTAACAGTCAACAGTTAACAGTCAACAATCGTTAAACTTCTTCTGATGGGTTGATTCCTTCTGCGGGGAGGGGGATGGAGTGGCCCGTGCGACTGCGCCACCAAGCTAGCAGCGTGCTAGCAATGAAAATACTGGAATACGCACCGGCAATAAACCCGACAATTAATGCTAAAGCAAAGTATTTAAGGGTTTCTCCACCAAACAAAAAGATTGAAAACAAGGTCAGCAGCGTTGTCAGGGTCGTGTTGATTGACCTTCCCAGCGTTTGCATGACGGCATCATCGACAATTTGATCGATCGACTGTCCGGGATTTAGCTTGATTACTTCCCGCACGCGATCGTAAATTACCACTGTATCATTAACAGAAAAACCGATAATTGTCAAGAGGGCGACGACAAATAAACTGTCAACTTCCAGTCCTCCAACTAAACCCAAAATTGAGAATACACCAAGCGTAATTAAGACATCGTGAAACAGAGCTACAAAAGCAAAAAAGGCATAATCCAACTGAAATCGGAACGTTAGATAAAGAGTAATGCCTGCAAAGGAAAGCAACAAAGCCAGCAAACCAGAAGTAAACAACTGTTTGCCGAGTGTAGGCCCAACCGTATCAATTTGAATAGATTGAGGAGCAAAAGTGCCTAGTTTCTCGCTCAAACCTGTTTGCAACTTAGTCCGCTGTTCGACATCTAAAGTTTTCGTGCGTAGCGATAAACCGCGCTGTTCTTTGCCGATAACTTGAATGCTGCTACCAGCCAAACCTTGGGAGTCTAAAACTTGGCGGACACTGACAATATCGATGGGTTTACAATTTTCCGGTTTCGTGCAGTCGAGTTCAAATTGCAGGCGAGTGCCGCCGATAAAGTCTAAACTGGGGCGCAGGGGTGCGCGGATGTCGGGACGAGTCCAAGAAATCGCCATCGACACTATACCTGCAAGGATGATCGCGACGGAAATACTCCACCAGATCGATCGCTGTTTGATAACACTAAATTGCATAAGTCAGAAGGAAGAAGGAAGAGGGAAGAAGGAAGAAGGAAGAAGGAAGAGGGAAGAGGGAAGAAGGAAGAGGGAAGAAGGAAGAGGGAAGAATCTCAGCAATGACTACTGACTACTGACTACTGTCAACTATTAGCTGTTTTTGACAAACCGGGACAAAACCACTCGGGTTTGCGTAATCCCGGAAAGCCCAACACTACCAAAAGTAGAGTGCGGCTGCAAGTAAGAGCAGTAAACATACTGACTACCACGCCCAATGCTAGCGTTACAGCAAACCCTTTAACTAAACCTGCACCCAACCAGAACAAAGCAGTACAAGCAATCAGCGTTGTGACGTTACCGTCTAAAATGCTGGAAAAAGCGCGGTAAAAACCTGATTCTACCGATCGATAAAGCGTCTTTCCCGATCGCAACTCTTCCCGCGTGCGCTCAAAAATCAGCACATTAGCATCCACAGCCATTCCGATGCTGAGCACAAAACCAGCAATTCCCGGCAGCGTTAAAGTTACTCCCAACAGCACGAAGGCTGCCCAAGTTAACAAAGCATAAATTAACAGAGCAATATTGGCAATTACGCCGGGGAGTCGATAGTAACCAACCATGAAAATCAAGACTAAAACTAAGCCACCGATACCTGCGTTAATACTGCTTTGAATGCTATCTCGTCCCAAGCTTGCACCGACAGTGCGGTTTTCAATAATTTCAACTGGTAGAGGTAAAGCACCACCACGCAATTGCACCGCCAAGTCATTAGCTTTCTGTGCTGTAAAGTTGCCGGAAATTTCGACATTACCGCCTGTGATACCAGTTTGTTTGTACTGATCGCTAACAGTCGCAGCGCTGATCAGTTCGTTATCTACAAAAATGCCTAGAGTGAGGTTTGTACCAGCAATGCTTTTGGTCAGTTCGGCAAATTTTTCGGCCCCCTCGGTATCGAAGCGTAGCGCTACAGCATAGGTGTTGCCTAAGGAATTGGATGTGGCGAAAGCATCTTTGAGGTTTTTGCCGGTGATCTCGGTACGTTCGTAAAGGTTGGCGGTGAGTTGTTGAATTTCTTGATTTTTTTTGTCGATCGCACTTTGGTTATCTGCGATCGCCTTAGCATCTCCTTTTGCCTGCAACTCCTGCTGCTTTCCCAGTAGTCCGGCAAGTTCCTCTTTTCTGACCTTCAAAAAAGCTCCTTCTTGCTGTGTCTCGCGCCGAAAATCTAGCTGTGCCGTACCGCCGAGCACCCGTTCCGCTTGTTGCGGATCGCTTACCCCAGGCAACTGAACCAGAATTTGATCGTTGCCTACCGTTTGTACAACTGATTCGGAAACTCCTAAACCATTAACTCGGTTTTCGATAATTCGCCTCACTGCTTCTAGATCCCGCTCTTCAATTTTCGGGATATCTTTGGTAGTTTTTATCTGAATTGTGAGTTGCGATCCTCCTTGTAAGTCTAATCCCAGCCGCGTCGGAATTGTTACTATTACAGTAATAGCGGCGATGATTAAAACAAAAATTAGGGCTAATATTGAACGTTGTTTTTGCATATTTAATTATTGGTTATTGGTTATTGGTTATTGGTTATTGGTTATTGGTTATTGGTTATTGGTTATTGGTTATTGGTTATTGGTTCGTTCCGAGCTTTTTTTCGGTTTCCAAACAACAAGTAACAAACAACAAATAACAAACAACGAATAACAAACAACGAATAACCAATGACTATTTATACTCGCAAACCTACCATTTTTTGGACTGCATCGACAATCTGATTGGGCTGGACAATGGTGAGTCTTTCCAAATTGCCGTTGTAAGGTGTGGGAATATCTTGTGAAGACAGGCGCAAAACTGGTGCGTCGAGTTCGTCAAAAAATCGATCGCTAATCGAAGCAATCAATTCGGCACCGATGCCTCCGGTTTTCATGCACTCCTCTACAATAATTACTTTGTGAGTTTTGCGAATGGATTCGCCGATCGTCTCCATGTCGAGGGGTTTGAGAGAAATTAGGTCGATCACTTCTGGATCGTAACCTTCTTTTACGAGTGCGGGCACGGCTTGCAGGACGTGGTGCCGCATCCTGGAATATGTCAAGATGGTGACATCTTTGCCCGATCGCACAATTTCCGCTTTGTCTAACGGCACTAAATATTCTGTTTCTGGCAAATTTTCCTTGAGGTTGTACAGCAGAACGTGCTCAAAAAACAGCACCGGGTTATCATCGCGGATGGCTGATTTTAAGAGTCCTTTGGCGTTGTAGGGAGTCGAACAGGCGACTATTTTCAAACCCGGTACTGCTTGGAAATATGCTTCTAACCGCTGAGAGTGTTCAGCGCCGAGTTGCCTACCCACGCCGCCGGGGCCGCGAATCACCATCGGCATTTTGAAGTTGCCGCCGGAGGTGTAGCGCAGCATTCCAGCGTTGTTAGAAATTTGGTTGAAGGCGAGGAGCAAAAAGCCCATGTTCATGCCTTCGATGATCGGGCGCAATCCCGTCATTGCTGCGCCGACTGCCATGCCTGTAAAGCTATTTTCGGCGATCGGGGTATCGAGCACTCGGAGCTCGCCATATTTCTCGTAGAGGTCTTTGGTGACTTTATAGGAACCACCGTATTGGCCTACGTCTTCGCCGAGTACGAATACAGAGGAGTCGCGGGCCATTTCTTCGTCTAACGCCTCGCGGAGGGCGTTGAACAATAAGGTTTCTGCCATAGGAGGTGAAGCAATGATTGCAGGAGGGTCAGATTAGAATCTTAACCTTTTGGGGTGCGGATGAGGATGCGATCGTACATTTGACAGTTAAGACTTGAGATTTTGCCAACACTTATCATAGAATTTGTATTATGTCAATCAATATTTAAGTCATGCAACCTTAGCTGTAGGGTGTGTCGCGATCGACAATCCCTCAACAAAATCGACAATCTAACAGCGACGCACCTGTGCTTGCAAGACTCGTGTAAACAAACCTATATGTAAGGTGCGTCGCCATGAGATTTTCGATAGAATTTATGGATTTTTCATGGCGACGCACCCTACGAATACTGTCTACATATATGATGTAAAATATCAGCAAATTTCAGAAAACGAAACCCAAAAATATCAAGGGGCTGCGTTGCACAAACTACGCCGTACCCTAAACGCAACCATCAAGCTTGTAGAAAAAAAAATAAACCAGTAAACCCAACACAAGAACCCAGACTCATGATTAAATTTTTTGGCAAACTAATGCGAGCCGCTCTCATTGGGGCAGTAACAGTGCTTGTGATTCGCAATGGCTGCACTGTTGCAAACGATGAGACAATCTCTGATTCAGTTTCGACGCTCGCCCCAGACTGCTTAAAATCCCTCCCTAATGTTCCTATCCGAAAGGATGAAGATTCCGCAGATGTCGAAGCCGAGGGAGACAAATTGAAGGGGCAAGCAGCCCTTAACAAGTACAGCGAAGCCCGCCTGCTTTATTTCGGAGAATTAGGCTATGCAACTGCGAGAGCTATGAAAGGAGATCCTAGTGCCTCTATGGAACTGAACCTTTCGATTGCCTCGTCAAAATTTCCATTTAAGGTAGGTCAAGCTTTCGCTCAAACAGGAAAACATGAAATAGCGATCACTTGCTTCACCGAAAGTTTAAGCGAAAAACTTTTACCACCTAACGACGCTAGCGCTTACCTGAGCCGTGGGGAAGCCTACCTCGCCACCGGGGAAAAACTTAAAGCACGGCAAGATTATCAGAAGTCCGCTGAACTATTTCAAAAATACAAGTTGCCCCAATACTCAAAAAAGGCTACCGACAGACTTCGCAGCATTACCCCTTAATTTTGCGGTTTCTGCCATAGGAGGTGAATGATTGCAGGAGGGTTAGATTAGAATCTTAACCTTTTGCGGTTGTGGATTTGAATGCGATCGTACATTTGGCAGTTAAGACTGGAGATTTTGCCCACACATATCATAACATTTGTATTATGTCAATGAATATTTAAGTTAACTAGACAGGCGGGAATTCCCCCGCCCATAGTAGAGGAATACCATGATCCAGACAAAAACTGAACTAACTTTGGAAGAGTTTTTTGCTCTCCCCGAAGGAGAAGGGGATATTACTTACGAACTTGTTGACAATCAAGCAGTACCAAAGATGTCACCCAAAAAATTTCATTCTCGCCTCACCAGAAGCCTCATCAAAATTCTCGAACAGTGGGGTGAAGAACGAGGAGAAATTGGTGTAGAATGGGCGGTAAAATTAACCAGATTGGGGCGAGACTGGGTTCCCGTACCAGACCTTTTATATGTTTCTTACGAACGCTTATCTCCTGACTGGAATCAAGATGAAGCCTGTCCTGTTGTCCCAGAATTAGTCATAGAAATTATTTCACCCGAACCAACTTTCGGTCAGTTAGCGGCCAAGGCGAGAAATTATTTAGATGCTAAGGTTTTGCGGGTTTGGGTGGTAGATAGCAAGGCTAGAAGTATTACTGTTTTTTACCCCGATGCAGCACCGCAGACTTATATGGGAGATACTCTATTAAAAGATCCACTTTTTGATGGATTAGAATTTAGCGCGGAACAGCTATTTCAGATGGCAAAAATACCACCAAAGACGGCGGTTGAAACCGCGTCTACACAAACGAATTGGGCCTCCGCAGAATCAAGATCAGACGGCGGTTGAAACCGCGTCTACACAAACGAATTGGGCCTCCGCGGAATCAAGATCAGACGGCGGTTGAAACCGCGTCTACACAAACGAATTGGGCCTCCGCGGAATGAAGAAAGTAACGCATTTTTACTAGGTACTCTTCAACCCGCGGAGGCGGGTTTTGTCTGTGTAGCCGCGGTTTAAACCGCCCGGTCTTATATCATGAATAGTGATTTTTGTCAAGCTCCTCAATTTAGATTTCAGCAAAATGTTTTTGCAATAAATCGTGGATAAATCGATAACGTCGATCGCCCGTTTTTTGCAGCAACAGTCGATCGCCCGCAGCATCCAGAAAACGCCTGTAATCCCAAGGAATATGACCGCTAGACCACAGCACGAGGCGCAACATAAAACTTTCAATCGCCGGAATTGGAGGCAGCAAAGCACTAATTACCGCCGCTACAGCACCCGCAATCAACCCCCAAACCGACCCGGAGACTAAGGTGACAATTAATCCCAAAATCACCCAAATCAGCGCGCCAACCAGCTTAACTCCAAACTGATACTTGCGCCGCTCCTCGCCTGTTTGCAGCCAACTAGACGGGATGCGATCGAGGTAAAATTCTTGAATTCCTTGTTGTTCCATCCTTCTCGCCAACCATCCCAGCCAGTGGCGAATTTGTTCGGGCCGCAGTTCCTTATTTCTGGGATACTGCTTGACTTCTCCGGTCATTTGGTGGCGGATGTAGGCAGTTAACAGATATTTGCGCTGTTCTTCTGCGGAAGTTATGCGCTTCCAAGATTCAATTAAAATATCATCATAAGCCAAAGCCATCATGCTCAACAACAAGGGAGCTTTTGCTAATCTTAGCAACTCCGGCTCCTTCTCAATGCTGTACCAAAGTTCGCGGCTTCTAGCTTCTAGCAGATAGTTTTGAATTTGATTTTCTGTCAAAGGTTTCAGCAAAACTGCTGCTTGCAATTTAAATCTAGTTTGACAGTTTTTGTAGACTTCAAAACTGCTGCAAGCTACTAAATGTTTGGGTTTGAATTCGCTTTCCACAAACTGATTGATTGCTTGAATGCAGCTATTTTGGCGGTGGGTTTCCACTTCGTCCAAACCGTCGAGGAGAGGCAATAATTTTTGTTCGGCGAGCCATTTTTTGCCCACAGCAGGAGAGATGCCGTATTTGAACTGAAGCTGAGCAATTAACCAATCGGCGATCGCCCCAGATGCTGCTTTCCACGACCCGAGTTCAAACAGCACTGGTATTGGTAAACTGGGATCTTTTTCGGCGCGGGAAACTAACACCAGAGCCAATTCTAGCAGCGTGGTGGTTTTGCCTGCACCGATCGCTCCCAAAATGACCAATTTGCCGCCGGTGCGATCGAACACTTTAGAAATGCTAGCTTTGGGAGGAAGCCGAAAACTCGGACGGTTGCCGGCTTTCACTTCCACATCCCAACAGCGACTAGCACCAACAGGCTGGGAGTCTTGGCTGAGGTTAGCCACCACAGCAGCGTGCAAAGACTGCGATCGGCCTGCTTGGACTTCTCGCTTTACTTCCGAAAGTAGTCGATCGCGAGGTGGTTGTAATCTGAAAGGAATAAATCTTGACATTTTAGCTACTAAACTGCGCCTCGCGCCGGACGGCTACTTTACCATATTTGCGCGGAACTGGCTCACCGCAACAGTACCATCACTACAGGTGTCAAGTATAGATGGAGTGAAATGATTGTGACAATCATCGATGTTAAATTTTAGGAACTAATGCGGAAACCTCAGCCCTGATTAAGTATTTTCACTCTAGATGGAATGGCGAGCCCGCCAATTTTTCCGGGAAAATCCAGATAAATCTGCCCTAACCAAGTATTTTCCCTATCAAAATTCTAGCCTCGCGCCAACTCCAAAACAAAAATTATCAGTATAAATACAGAGGGGTTTTTTATGTCATTTACTTCTACTCAAATCATCATCACAGGCTTAGCAGGGCTAGCAACAGCGGTAGGAGTGGCTGCTGCAACTATACAGTCGGGTGCGATCGAACAATCCAATCCCCCGGTTGCAGAATCGCCAGCAGCCGTCAGAAACCCGATTTCACTCGTTCCGGCCAACAACCCCGAATCTCGGCCAGCAGAACCTCTGCAAGCAGAAACCCAGGCTACGGAAGCCCCGAAATCTGAATCTCAACCAGCCCAAAGCCCCGCACTTGAACCACCGCAAATCGTCGCAGTTTCTCCGCCAAAAGTTGGCGCAGTAGTTGTCACACCGCCCAATTCCGGCTGTAAAATCAGTATGGCTGTAGTCAGCGATCCGAATCCACCGCTAAATGTGCGATCGCACCCGATCGTCAACGGCAGCAAAATAGTAGGAAAACTTAATAATAATACCTTTGTTTCAGTTGCCGAAGAACAAAACGGTTGGCTGCGAATTACCGAACCGCCCGGTTGGATTGCCAAAAATCGCACCGAAAGCAGTTGTGTGAATGTGAACCAGCAGATTAATTTTCTGCCTGGGGGAGATGAAGCAATTGTTAAAGGTCGAATTATCGGCGGCGGCAGCCATTCCTACAAGATTCGGGCAGCCAAAAATCAAACAATGATTGTTAAGAATCGGAAAGATGTTTTCCCGCTAATTCTGACTCCTGGTGGCACAACTTTAGGAAATTCTGATCGGGATAATCAAACAGAGTGGACTGGAAAAATCCCTGTTACTGGAAATTATACATTTCAACTAGACTCAAATTTCCGCGGCTATGAATACGAATTTTATGTGCAAGTCCGTTAATTCCCAAGAACACCGGGCGGTTTCAACCGCCGTCTTAGGAATGAGAATTAAATAACTTACACAAGTTTGTGGGGTGGGCGGGAGAGCCCGCCCACCCCACAATAACAATTAAAATTGTAAGTTATTTAATTTGCGATCCTTAGCTAATTAAGGAATTTCAGTAAGCGACACATCAAGAATTGCAAACTTCTGCCAATCTTCCGAATCAAAGTGCCACCATTCAGTTGTGATACCAATAAATCCCTGTTTTTTCATCGCATTTTCAAGCGTTTGACGATTTTTCCGAGATTGGGCGCTGCCACCGTTGTAATCTCTGTGAGCTTTTTTGGTAAAATCGTCGTAGGGCGTTGGCATTTCTAATTCTTTGCCGGTGCGATCGACTAAAGTTAAATCCACAGCCGCACCGCGATTGTGCCGCGAGCCCCTAGCCGGATTAGCAACATAGTTCGGATCTGGCCAAACTTCCCACATTTGCTTAGTCACAGAAAAAGGCCTGTAGCAATCGTAAACTTTCAAACCTAATCCGATTTTTTCTAAGTCTGTTTGAACTAGCGCTAATTTTTGAGCAACAGAACTTCTTAAAGCGCATTTGGCTTGAGAGTAAAGCTTTCGTTTTAAGAAATTGTTCGCAGTGGCGTAGCGGATATCGAGGCGAATGTTGGGATTTACTTTGCGGATGTCAACAAGTCGCGCCCAACTGGGAAGTTGACTCATGAAAATGCTGTCAGGTGCGATCGGGCTTGGTTCTGGTTGGGTAATTTCCACTCTTGGCGGTTCTTGGGCGCGGACAAATATTGGATGGTGCAGGCTAATTGCTGAGAATAATACTAATACAAATAAAATTAAATATTTTGCAAATTTACTTATTTTCATGGTTCTGTAAATTTAATATTTGATATTGTTTTTGTGGCATTTGATGTTGTGAGGGATTTTCGCGTTTTTCCGACAGTCCGACAGGGGTTTAAACCCCTGTCTCATAGCGAAAGTCCTCTAAAGAGGACTAAAATATTTGTCGAAATTTATCTGAAATTTTGATCGCTCTTAATGAGTCTTTCAGTCGGTTTCAACCGACTTTCGCTGTGAGACGGGGGTTTGAACCCTGGCGGACTGTCGGACTCATTTTAAATTCTTGTTAATTATCTTCAAATTCCCAAGCGTTGATACACTAAATCTAAGTGCCTTAATTGATACTGCGGATCGAAACAATCATCAATTTCTTTTGTCGTCATCCGACCAGTAACGCTGACATCTTTGGAAATTAAATCGTAGAAATTGCCGCCCGTTTTATTCCAAGCTTGGTGAGCGCAAGATTGCACAACTTTGTAGGCTTCTTCGCGGTTCATGCCTTTTTCGACTAAGGCTAACATCACGCGCTGGCTGAAGATAACTCCGCCGTAAAGGTTCATGTTGCGCTTCATGTTTTCGGGATAGACTAGCAGGTGTTTTACTAAGTCTGTGGCTTCTACTAACATGAAGTGAGTTACTGTAGAACTGTCGGGTAAAATCATCCGTTCTACGGAACTGTGAGAGATGTCTCTTTCGTGCCAAAGCGCTACGTTTTCTAGGGCTGCGACGGCGTTGGCGCGGACAATTCTCGCCATTCCTGTGAGTCTTTCGGAGCGAATTGGGTTGCGTTTGTGGGGCATGGCGGATGAGCCTTTTTGCCCTTTGGAGAAGAATTCTTCGACTTCGAGTACGTCGGTGCGTTGGAGGTTGCGGATTTCTACTGCGAAACGCTCGATCGATGCGGCTAACAATGCTAGGGTTTGGACGTATTCGGCGTGTCGATCGCGCGAAATGACTTGAGTGGATGCACAATCGGGTTCGAGTCCGAGGTTTTGACAGGCGATCGCCTCGATGCGCGGGTCAATATTAGCATAGGTTCCGACTGCACCGGAGATTTTGCCGACTGCAATGGACGATCGCAAATTCACCAATCTTTCACGGCTGCGAAACACTTCCGCCAGCCATCCAGCTAGTTTAAAGCCAAAGGTGATGGGTTCGGCGTGAATTCCGTGCGATCGACCAACCATGACGGTATTGCGATGCTGTTGAGCCTGATAGCGAATAGCCTGACTCAAATCTTCGACACGTTGTAACAAAATATCGACACTAGCGACTAATTGCAGCGCCAAAGCGGTATCGAGGACATCGGAACTTGTTAAACCGAGGTGGATATAGCGTCCGGCATCGCCTACATATTCGTTGACATTTGTCAAGAAAGCGATCATGTCATGGCGAACTTCCTCTTCAATTTCGAGGACTCGTTTCGGGTCAAAATTAGCCTTAGCTTTAATTTCTTCGACTGCGGCGGCGGGGATGTAGCCGAGTTCGGCTTGAGCTTCGCAGACAGCGATTTCTACTTGTAGCCAGCTTTTGAGCTTGGCGGTTTCAGTCCAGATGTTGCCCATTTCGGGCAAAGTGTAGCGCTCTATCACGGTTGGGAATTGGGGAATGCGATCTGACTATTGTACCGCTATGTGGCACTGGGGATAGGTCGGGTTGCCAGGGGCGATCGGGGGAAAGTGGGGGAAAGCGGGTAAAAGGGCGATCGGGTATAGCAATCCTAAATGATTCTACTCGTTACCAGGAAGATCCTGGTAACGCAGATCCGGAGGCTCGGCCTCGATTTTCGCCCTTGCGAGGCAGAGCCTCTGGACATCGATTCCCAGGCGCTTAGCCTGGGAATCGGTTATTGAAACTGATTTAGGATTGCTATAGCTGCGAGCTTGTTTATTTGTTGGTGAGGTGAGGAAGGCTGACGTAACACGCCCAAAATGGCTCAAGTCGAAAAGTCAACCTATTGGCTGTTGAGCATGGATTATCCCAATCAGCTATATTGTTAGGTTTTATGCTACCAATAATTCGGACAGTTTTTTAACGGCCCTGTAAGCCTTACAGAAGCCCTGCCATTTTTAACGCATTTTTTGAAACTTAGCGCTGGACTTAAATTTAAATCTTGAAAAAATAGTCCACCATATAGCCAGTCTGGGTTTCGGACACTCGATTAGATATAAACTGTCCGAAGTGAAGTATTGATGCTACTATAATTAATTATATCTTTGATAATGCCCGACCTATCGGTGAAACAACAAGCTGAACACTTGCTAAGAACAGAGCCAGAGTTGGTAAAAAGCCTTGTTGAGGAATGAATCCACTAACTCACCCATCAAACTCCTGAATTATCAGGGTCAATCAATGATAGCAAGCAGATGACTGATGTAAGAGCCTACGACCTTAGTACCTGGAATCGTTCTGTAGAAGGTGAAATACATCGCTTACGCCTTCAAGTTGACCTGAGCTGGAAAAAAGAGGCACGCAACTTATCCTGGTTTGGTCTCCAAGACGGAATGTCTGTCCTTGAGCTAGGCAGTGGACCGGGCTTCTTTACCAAAAAACTATTATCCTTAGTGCCTAATAGCTCAATAACAGCAGTAGAAATCGATCCAACTGCGATCGAGTATTTCCAGCAATACCTGCAAGGTATAACAAGTGACCGACTCAAGATGATCGAAGCCTCTATTATGGACACCAATTTACCAGACAACAGCTTTGATTTCGCCATCGTGCGCTATGTTTTATGGAATCTACCAGATCCAATTGGGGCAGCTAAAGAAGTATTGCGCGTCCTCAAACCTGGTGGAAAATGCGTAATTACTGACTACGATGATGAATTTTATAGCCTTGTCGATCCGCCGGCTCCAAAACGCCTGTTAGGTTTCGAGAAATTAAATCAGTTTGTGACTGCCAATGGCGGGAACCCAAAATTTGGTCGGTACTTGTGGCGCATACTTAAAGAAACTGGTTTCAAAAAACTCAACCTAGAGGCGGTTATACTCCATAGTGACGAGTTGGGTATAGAACCTTTGTTTAAGATTAGTTTTGATGAGGCTTTTTTAGTTCCAGTAATACAACAGGGCTTTCTTAAAGAAACCGAGTTAGAAGAAATTCGTGCAGAGACAAAGCAGTTCCTGTCATCACCAAACGCTTTGATAATGATCGAACTCCTAATGATTTGTGGCGAAAAACCCTTAGCAACTTAAACGATCTGTATCGGCTGGTTTGCTCTGGTAAGTCTTATCTGAATGTATTACAACCATTTCTAGTCAAATTACTAGAAAACGGAGAAATTCCCCATATCAAAGTTGGTTCCCATCGGCGCATACTTTTCCAAGATGTCATGATTTACAAGGAACAGCGGAAAATCAAGCGCCGTCAAGGACTGAAGGAACTAAGTCAATTTCTGCAAGATGAGGGTTTTTACGAAGAATCTATATCCAATTTAGCTGAGTAATATGGACATTATTGCTGTTATTTTAGATTCCTGTGTCATTTTACCTACGCCCGATCGCCCAAATCCCCCTTACTTTACCTTACTGCATCCGATCGATCGTCCGATACTGCACCGCCTCACCCACATGATTGGTTTTCAGACTTTCATCCCCCGACAAATCAGCAATAGTCCTAGCAACCTTCAAAATTCGATCGCTAGCCCGCGCCGAAAGCCCCAACTTCCGAATCGCCATCTCCAACAAATTCCGCGAAGCATCATCCAACTGACACCATTGGTTAATGTGGCTGCTTAGCATCTGCGCGTTACACCGCAAGCCAGCTTCCGACTCAAAACGGCGAGTCGCCACCTCTCGCGCCCGCTGCACCCTCACCCGCACCGGTTCCGACTCCTCCCCCGTTGGCTGTCGCGTAATTTCCTCCGGTTTCAAACGATTAACCGCCACCTGCAAATCAATCCGATCCATCAAAGGCCCCGAAAGTTTTGCCCAATATTGCTCCCTCTTTTGCGGCGAACAAGTACACTGTTGGATCGTATCGCCGTAGTAACCGCAAGCGCAAGGATTTGTACTCGCAACTAAGGTAAATTGTGCCGGAAACATCACCGATTGTCTGGTGCGAGAAATCGTCACATAACCGTCTTCCAACGGTTGCCGCAAAAACTCCAAAACATCTCGTTTAAACTCTGTTAATTCATCCAAAAAAAGTATGCCGCGATGTGCTAAAGATATTTCACCCGGACGCGGAAAACTGCCGCCGCCAACTAAAGAAGGCCCCGATGCTGAATGGTGAGGACTGCGAAAAGGCCGATCGCTCACCAAGCTTCCCTTATCCTTCAACAACCCAGCCACCGAATGAATTTGAGTCACATCCAAAGCCTCATCAAAAGTCAGCGGCGGCAAAATACCAGGCAAACGTCTCGCCAGCATAGTCTTACCGCTCCCTGGCGGCCCCACAAAAATTAAATTGTGCCCCCCCGCCGCCGCAATTTCCAAAGCCCGTCTCGCGTGAATTTGCCCCTTGACATCCTTTAAATCTAAACCCGGAATCCGCCTTTTTGCTAACTCTTCTCTACCGTTTACTTCTACGGGCGAATAAACTTGAGGATTGTTTAAAAAATCAGTAACTGCAAAAATATTCTCAAAACCGTAAACAGATATTCCGTTGACTAAAGCCGCTTCTGCCGCATTTGCCATCGGCACAATCAATCCCGAAATACCCATTCTTTGAGCAGCAGCGGCGATCGGCAAAACCCCAGCCACAGCCCGCAAAGTCCCATCTAAAGAGAGTTCCCCCAAAAACAAATGATCTCCCAAAAGCTCACCGCTGACCTGTTCCGATGCTGCTAAAATACCAATGGCGATCGGCAAATCAAAACTAGGGCCTTCCTTTCGCAAATCCGCCGGAGTCAAATTAATCACAATACTCCGCATCGGAAAAGAGTATCCCGAATTTTTCAGCGTCGCCCTAACCCTTTCCTTAGCTTCTTGCACCGCAGAATCGGGCAACCCCACAACCACAATTTTCGGCAGCCCCCCCGACACATCAGCCTCCACACCCACCTTTACCGCGTCAACTCCTACGATCGATGCACTCCAAACCCTAGCAAGCATTTTTCTCGATCCTTAATTTGCCTGTCTTTGATTCATCATATATTATGATTAACAATGACTAATGAATATCGGAAGAAGCAAGAAAAACTTTTCCTTGCCTCTTCCTTTTCTCTTTTTGCTGATCTCCTCCTGAGTCTTCCCCCTTCCCTCCTCTCCTTGTCCCTTCCGTCTTCCCCCTTCCGTCTTGCACCTTCGCCCTTGTCACTTCCCACTTCTTCCTTCTTCCTTCTTCCTTCTTCCTTCTTCCTTCTTTAACACCCATGACAACCCAAGAAACGCTTTTCAGCAAAATCATCCGCAAAGAGATTCCAGCAGACATCGTTTATGAGGACGACTTGGCCCTCGCCTTCAGAGATATCAATCCGCAAGCGCCAGTCCACATCCTCGTCATTCCCAAAAAACCTATTCCCAAATTAGCCGATGCCGAATCGGGAGATCATGCGCTCATGGGACACCTGCTCCTGACTGTCAAGCGCGTAGCAGAACAACTCGGACTCAGCAACGGCTATCGCGTCGTGATTAATACCGGCAACGACGGCGGCCAAACTGTAGACCACCTGCACCTTCACATTCTCGGCGGACGGCAGATGAAGTGGCCCCCTGGCTAAAGGTTAATTTTGACGCACAACTTACGAACTCATCCTCAGAAACCCGGTTTATGGCTATTGCAAAGCGCCTCATAAACTGGGTTTTTAGTTGATGAATCCGGTTGATGGGGAATTGTTGAGAATGTATAGCAACCGCCACATCAGTGAGGACATAAATAACTTCATGAATAGAGCCGATACCCGTCAAGCATCAATGATTTGATTCCCGTTATGCAACTGTCAACTGTCCACTGTCCACTGCTATAGTGCTATAGTGCGATCGCACAATCACCCAATTTCCAGTATTCTCCCAATAAAAACTTATGTGTGCCGAATCCACGGATAATATGTGAATAAATATTAAAAATAATTTGTTCAAGACCTAATTAAGAGATATTTAAATAGAAAGGCGATCGACCTGAACAACAGTAATTGAAGTCAACTGCTGAATAAACCTACAGATAATAGATTCAGCTCTTCTGTTCGCTGTATTTAACCGTATTACTTATGTAACATTACTTTGCAAATAACTACAAATATTCACTAAAAATCAATGTTTGTAAATATTTGTAAAATGTTTTAATTGTCAGCACTAAACCCTTGGCAAACTTTAGTGAATGGTGTTACTAATATAAGCGTGGGGCATCCCCACAACGAACATTGAAAATTCAATTAAGCAATCATAAAACAAATGACAACAACCGTACAGCGCAGCGAAAGCGGCAACGTTTGGGAACGGTTCTGCGAGTGGGTAACTAGCACCGATAACCGGATTTATGTGGGCTGGTTCGGGACGATCATGATCCCGACTCTGCTGACCGCCACCACCTGCTACATCATCGCCTTCATCGCAGCTCCTCCTGTAGATATCGACGGCATCCGCGAACCAGTTGCAGGTTCCTTGATGTTCGGTAACAACCTGATCAGTGGTGCTGTCGTTCCTTCATCGAATGCGATCGGGCTTCACTTCTATCCCATCTGGGAAGCAGCCTCTTTAGACGAATGGTTGTACAACGGCGGCCCTTACCAGCTCGTCATTTTCCACTTCCTCATCGGCATTTTTTGCTACATGGGTCGTCAGTGGGAACTGAGCTATCGCTTAGGAATGCGTCCTTGGATCTGCGTGGCTTACTCCGCACCTGTGGCATCTGCTACCGCAGTATTCTTGATTTATCCGATCGGACAAGGCAGCTTTTCTGACGGTATGCCCCTGGGAATCAGTGGCACATTCAACTTCATGATCGTGTTCCAAGCCGAGCACAACATCCTGATGCACCCCTTCCATATGTTGGGAGTAGCTGGTGTATTCGGCGGTGCACTGTTCTCTGCCATGCACGGTTCTCTCGTTACCTCTTCTTTGGTTCGCGAAACAACCGAAACCGAATCTTTGAACTACGGTTACAAATTCGGTCAAGAAGAAGAAACCTACAACATCGTTGCAGCCCACGGCTACTTCGGTCGTTTAATTTTCCAATATGCCAGCTTTAACAACAGCCGTTCTTTGCACTTCTTGTTAGGTGCGTGGCCAGTTGTCGGCATCTGGTTTACCGCTTTAGGTATTTCCACGATGGCATTTAACCTCAACGGTTTCAACTTCAACCAATCGATTATCGACTCCCAAGGTCGCGTCATCAACACCTGGGCGGATGTGATCAACCGCGCCAACTTGGGTATGGAAGTAATGCACGAGCGCAACGCTCACAACTTCCCCCTCGACTTGGCCGCCGGTGAAGTCACCCCAGTAGCAATGGTTGCTCCTGCCATCAACGGCTAAATTTAGCTGTTGATTAACAAAAAGCGCTCTCTCCAAATGAGGGCGCTTTTTGTTTGGGTAAGTATAATTTAAGAGATTTCCTTCTGGCTGATTAATCTGATATATTGATTAGGCATTATTATTTTTAGCAATTATCAAAGTGACGATATTTAACAGGCTTAAATTTGAAAAACTCGCAGTTCATAAATCTCAAATATTAGGCCCGGCGATCGCACTTTTCAGCGGCATTTCGATGGCATTGACAACAGCACCATTCAATGCTTGGCCGTTGGCATGGATTGCATTAGTTCCCCTGTGGGTTATGGTTGTCAGTTATCAACGGCCAATAATCACAGAAAAAAAACAAAAATTTCTTCCTTCTTTTTTATTCCTTCTTCCTTCTTCCTTCTTCCTTCTTCCCGTACTGTGGGGAATTGGCTATCACGGATTAGCCTTATCTTGGATTATGGGAATACACCCCATGACTTGGTTGGGTGTTCCTTGGTGGCCGAGTTTGGCGATCGCACTTTTTTGCTGGACATTCATCACCCTTTGGGGAGCCGCATTAGTCACCGTTTGGGCGTGGCTATTTGCGATCGTAATTCCAAAAATTAGTGGCACAGGCATCTTCCCTGTGATTTCCCCAAAAATTAGTGGCACAGGCATCTTGCCTATAACTCGCGTTTTAATTGGCACAGCTTTGTGGTGCGCCTTAGAAAGTATTTGGAGTACAGGTTCGCTGTGGTGGACATCACTATCATACACCCAAAGCCCGCACAATTTACCAATATTGCACCTCGGTCAACTCTCTGGCCCTGCCACAGTAACAGCCGCCATTGTAGCAGTAAATGGCTTAATTGCCGAAGCTTTTATTGAAGGAAGAAGGAAGAAGGAAGAGGGAAGAAGCAAGAGGGAAGAAGCAAGAGGGAAGAAGCAAGAGGGAAAACGAGAGAAGGAAGAAGCAAGAGGGAAAAATTGGATAGCTTATATTTTGCCTGCGGGTTTGTTTTTAGTTTTGCATATTGTCGGCTGGAGTTTATACAATCGCCCCTTAATTCAAGAAGCCGGAACAGCATTAAAAATTGGGATTATTCAAGGCAATATTCCTAACGAAATTAAGTTTGACTCAGGGGGCTGGCGGCGCGCTTTGGAAGGTTACACCGCTGGATACAAAGAGTTAGCAGACAGAAACGTCGATGCTGTGTTAATTCCAGAGACCGCTTTGCCTTTTATTTGGACAAATGAATATCAGCGTTCCACTCTTTCCTTTTATCAAGCTATTCTCGAACGCGGTGTAGTGGCTTGGGTTGGAGGATTTGGACAAGAAGAAAACGGTCTCACTAATAGCTTATTGGCGATCGACAAAACAGGAGCAATTGTCGGCCGCTACGATAAACTAAAGCTAGTGCCTTTAGGCGAATACATCCCTTTTTACGAAATTTTAGGCGGGATTATAAATCGGCTGTCACCCTTAGATGCTCGTTTAATACCAGGAAACTCAAAACAATTGTTTGATACGCCATTTGGCCGCGCCATTGTCGGAATTTGTTACGATTCCGCCTTTGCTGAAAATTTCCGATATCAAGCAGCACAGCGAGGCGAATTTATGATTACAGCTTCCAACAATGCCCATTACAAACCGCCGATGCTGGCCCAACATCACGCCCTCGATGTGATGCGCGCAATTGAAACAGATAGATGGGCAGTTATCGCAACTAATACGGGGTACTCTGCTTTTGTAAATCCTCACGGCGAGACGGTTTGGAAGTCGGGACTGAATACCTACGAAGTCCAAGATGCTACTATTTATCGGCGGAAAACTCGGACTTTGTACGTGCGCTGGGGAGATTGGCTGACGCCTTTATTGTTGGTTGTAGCTGGGTTGATGCGGTTAATTGTTAGAAATTAATGTCATACAATTTATAACAAATTTTGCGACAATAGACAAGATTGCACTCACTATCCTATCTTAAAAATATCTGCGTTTATCTGTGTTTATCTGCCTAAAATCTGCGGTTGATCTATCCCGTGATTTATGCAAGAGGTGTCATCAAATTATTGGCTTTGTTGACTCAATCTTGTACGCACAGGTGTGTCGCTCGATCAATTATCCATTTTATTCGGTAATTTTTAATAGCGACGCACCCTACAGTTACTAATGACTAATGACTAATGACTAATGACTAATAATTCTACTTATCTTTCACCTGTTCGTGAACGCTAGGAGATAAAGTAGTTAAATCGTCGATATTCCGCTGCATGGCAGCACAAATATTCTCCAAAGGCAAATCATTGGTATCATGCCCGAAGGGATTTTCAATTTCAATCCCGATTTCTTCGATGCCGAACAAAGTAAAACTAATTAAAGCCGCTACAGGGCCGGTTCCCCAAGTCAAATCCTTCACCATTTGAAAGGGTAGTGCCAAACAGTAAAGTAACAATAGCTGCTTCAGGTGAATCGTGTAAGCCAAAGGGATAGGTGTCTTCAAAATCCGCTCGCAGCCACCTAATACATTAATCATAGAGCTGAGCAACTCCTTCATAGAAGTTAACTGATAGACATCGAGGCAATTGCGCTCGTACTGATTGTGCAAATAATCCTCAATCCAAAAGGCAATTTCTAGCGGCGGATTGTTCATCGACTTGAGCTTTTGATATTGCGATGGGGACATCAACGGCTCCAATTCTGAATTTATTGATTCTTGGCGCAAGTGCAATTTCATCGATACTGCAAAGGCAGGTAACAGGCGCAGAGCTAACTTTTTTTTAGCGCTATCCTGCGGGTCTTTTTCTTCAATTGCTACCCAAATTTGTCGCGCTAAATTGCGGACGTTATTAACTAAAGTTCCCCACAGTTTTCTACCTTCCCAAAATCTTTCGTAGGCTGTATTTGTCCGAAAAACTAACAGTAAACCCAACACAATACTCGGTACAATACTAGATAAAATGGGCAAGGAAACTGGCCATTTCAAAAAGTTCAGCAGGGAAATAAAAAGTCCAAAGCCGCCGCACAGTAAAACCCGGGGCCAGATTGAGGGAATGACGGAGCCGCGAAGCTGTAATGCAATTTTAAACCAAGACGGTCGATCGACATTCATGCAATTCTCCTCATAAAATTAAATCAGTCGTCTGCGCCCAAAGTATTTTCGATTGGCGATGGACAAGGGCAGATGCAATCTGGGGGTTGGAACTTTGGTCTAAAATTAGGGGCTCTTCACGACTTCTATCGGGCGCTGGTATCCCTATTTGCGTGCGGTGAGGGCTTCCGAAAAAAGCTTTCCTACAAACAACCTTTGGATTTTACCCAAAAAATTCATCTTTAGGATCGATCTAAAATCTAAAATATAAAATTGATTAACTGATTGATGCACTTAATTCGGTAAGATTGGTTATGTATCTTTAGACCTCAGCTTCCGTGCAAGAGCTACCGACATCTTTGCCCCCGAATTCTCCCCGATTGCCCAACCAACGGTGGCAAATTTATTCGCCTCAACCGCAGCAAGCCGAACAGTTTGCCGCAGAAATCGGTTTGTCGTCTTTGCTAGCACAGGTACTGATTAACCGGGGCATCGATTCTCTGGAAGAAGTGCAGGGGTTTATCGAACCGGAATCTCTGGTTTTGCCCGCGCCAATGGATGAGTTTCCCGATTTGGCTGCGAGTGTCAAATTGTTGCGGGAGGCGATTTCGGGAGGGCAGAAAATTGCGATTTGCGGCGATTACGATGCTGACGGGATGACGAGCACGGCTTTGTTGCTGCGAGCTCTGAGGGCTCTGGGGGCGAAGGTGGATTATGCTATTCCCAGCCGGATGCGGGAAGGTTACGGGATTAACGATCGCATTGTAGAAGAATTTCACGCCGAGGGTGTGGCTCTGATTCTCACGGTAGACAACGGCATTGCAGCTTACGGCCCGGTGGCGAGAGCGCGAGAACTCGGTGTTAAAGTTATTATTACAGACCACCACGATTTGCCGCCAAAACTACCGCCTGCGGATGCTATTCTCAACCCAAAATTAATTGCGGAATCTTCGCCTTATCGCGGTTTGGCTGGGGTAGGTGTTGCCTATGTTTTGGCGATTACTTTGGCTCAAGATTTGAATAAAGTTGGCGGGTTGGTGAATCCGCTGCTAGAGTTATTTACTTTGGGAACTATTGCGGATTTAGCTCCTTTGACTGGGGTTAATCGCCGCTGGGTAAAGCGGGGTTTGCGACTTTTGCCTCACTCGCAATTAGCTGGCGTTCAAGCTTTGATTCAGGTGGCCGGAGTGCAGGCGGGAAGTGCGGAAAGTTTACCTCTTTTTAATTCAAAAAGTCAAGCTAATAATACGTTAAAGCCTGAAGATATTGGTTTTCGGCTGGGGCCGCGAATTAATGCTGTGGGGCGGCTGGCTGATCCTCAAATTGTGATCGAGTTGCTGACGACGGACGATCGCGAATTGGCTCTCAAAAACGCCATGCAGTGCGAACAAATCAATCAGCGCCGGCAGGAATTGTGCCAGGAAATTGAGCAAGAAGCGATCGCCTGGTGCGAGAAAAGTGCGATAAATTTACAGCAGGAACGGGTGTTAGTTGTGGTGCAACCCGGTTGGCACCACGGGGTGATCGGGATTGTGGCTTCTCGGTTGCTGGAACGTTATGGCGTACCCGTTTTTATCGGTACTTTTGAGGATGAGGGTGGCGAAACGGCTAATATCATCCGGGGATCGGCGAGGGGAATTCCTGAGTTTAATGTATTTGACGGGCTGAATTTTTGCGCGGATTTATTAACTAAATTTGGCGGACATAAAGCGGCTGGCGGTTTTTCTATGCCGGCCCATAATCTCGAACAATTTCGCCATCAACTGTCAGTTTTTGCCAATCAATGTTTGCAGCCGGAACACCTCAAGCCGCTGGTTTCTGTAGATGTGCGAGCGGATTTGGCTGAGATTAATCTCGATCTTTACCGACAAATTGATGCTTTGGAACCTTGCGGAATTGAAAATAAGGCTCCTGTATTTTGGACTCCTAATGTTTGCATTACTGAACAGAAAATTGTGGGTAAAGGAGGCCACGTTAAACTAACTGCAACTCAAGATGAAAAAGGCTCGGCTAGTGTGAAGGGGATTGCTTGGCGTTGGGGGGAATATTTTCCTTTGCCTCGGCGGGTTGATATTGCTTACCGATTGCGGGAAAATAGTTTTAATGGCAGGACTTCGGTTGAGTTAGAATTGTTGGGTGTCCGTTTGCCTGCAAGTGCTGCGAGTTCGAGGCGGCAGGTTTTTGGAAAAGTTGAGTTTGATTATTGCGATCGCACTTATTCTTGCAGTCTGTCTCCCACCGGTTCTCAAGAGGAATTGAGAATTCGCAACTCTCAAGGACAAGTTTTGGCTGTTGCACCCGGACAACATATCGGTTTGTTGGGGAACTCCCGTCAGGATGCTAAAGAAGTCGATGTATCTCTACCTTTTTTTGAGAATTTGATTCAAACGGCTAAACACGCCCTCGGCATTTGATATCAAATCCTCTGTTCATCGGAATTATTCATCTCTCTGATCTCCCTCTGTGTTCTCTGCGTTCTCTGTGGTTAAATCACCTGACGATGCAACCGGAAACGATATGATAGCGGTATTTGAGCGGAAATCTAGTGCAGCAGGGAAAATCAGCGAAAATTGGCGATCGAGCTTTGGGAATTTTGCATCACATTTAAAAATCAAAACTCCCAACCATCGATCGCCAGCCGTGCTACAATTACAAGTCGCCGCCTTTAGCAGCCAATAGAAAAATCACGATCGGGCCCGAAAGCACGACTGCTGCAAGTAAAGCTACCTGAATAATCAGTTGGTAGTTTACACCGCCCAGGCCGCTGAAAAGATCGGTTATAAAGTCCATGTGTCCTCCTACTGTATTGATTAAGTCTAGATTGTTGATTAGAAAATCCGCTTCTGATTTTACCGGGCGATCGGCCCTATTTTTTAAGGAAGTTTACAAAATTCAACAAAATGTAAAGAACGATCGACCTCCCATTCACAGGGAACCGGGGAATTAATGCCCGTTGTCGGAGTGTTCCCAATCTAAAATCTAAAATCTAAAATCGAACGAAACTATGACTACTTGGCGTTGCATAAAGCAGTGCGGTGCTTGTTGTTACCTAGAACCAACAGAGCGCCCAGACTTAGACGAGTATTTATCTGAAGAGGAATTAGGAACCTACTTGAGCTTAGTCGGAGATGACGGTTGGTGTATCAATTTTGACAAGAAAACGCGAGAATGCGGAATTTATGACGATCGACCCCGCTTTTGCCGGGTAGACGAGGGGGTGTTTCAGGATATGTACGGCATTGAGCCTGCTGAATTGAACGATTTCGCGATCGACTGCTGCTTAGAGCACATTGAAGACCTTTATGGCGATCGATCTTTGGAGATGATCCGCTTTAACCAAGAAGTCGGAATTATCGCCTTACCAGGCAATTAACGATCTCCCGGTCGATCGCTCCAGAGAGTGTCAAAATAGACAAATCAAGGAAATATCGCGCAGTTGAGTTGAGCAATGAGCAATCGAGAGGGTTTTACAGGCGGATTTATTGCCGGAGCCGCAGTTGGGGGCTTGGTGGGGGCAGTTTTGGGCGCGGTGCTGTCGCGGCGCGCTGCTGAAGCTTTGCTGAGTGAACCTTCCGACGCCAACGCAAGAAAGATGCGCCAGAGGAAAGCCAGCCAACTCGAAGCCGAAGGGATGGAAGTAGCAAGGCTGAGTTTGGAAGATAAAATTGCCCAGCTAAATCAGGCAATTGATGACGTGCGGCTGCAACTCGGCGATGTCAACGGGAACGCGCCAGCCCACAACAGCGAAGGTTCGATCGCCAAAGACTCCTGAATCTATGAAAGATTTTAGAGTAGTCTGGGAGTAGAATGCGGGCGATCGACCAACTGTCGCACATTTCTTTCTTCATTTTTCGCGATCGAAGGGGAAGCGACAAGGAACAAGGAACAACAAAAATGCTCCTCTTCTGCCACTCCCTCACTCTCCCCCTTTCCCCCAGCTATGCTAAACTTAAAGCTAAAGTTAAAGTGTTTGTAAACTTTACTCAAACTTTCAGCACAATATATGAGTTATTCCATAGGCCTGTTGGCTACCACGCTGTCCACATTTGTGCAAATCTATGTAGCACTAATGATTGTTAGGGTGCTGTTGAGCTGGTTCCCCAATATCAATTGGTACGACCCCCCGTTTTCGATTTTGAGTCAGTTAACAGACCCTTACTTGAATTTATTCCGTTCGATTATCCCCCCCCTAGGAGGGATTGACTTTTCACCGCTGATTGCCTTTTTTGTCCTTCAGTTCGGCTCGGAATTCTTGATCCGTCTTTTGAGCAGCTTGCAAACAGCCTTGTAGTTGGAAAGCTTAAGTTTTTAAACATATAGGCTAAATTGTTTAACAAACCTAGCTGCCGGCCACTAAAATTAAGATTTGAGATTTTTAAATTAACTCGCCGGTTGAAAAGCCGGGGAGTTAATTGTACATTAGATCTCAATACGGTTCAGTTAGAAGTTGTCCGAAGAGAGGAACGAAGCAATCGCAGTATCTGTTTTTCACTCTTGTTTTCCCGACTGGACTGTTTGAGCTGAACTGTATTGTGTTAGATATAACCAATTGAAAGCAACTGAACAATCTAAAATCTACAATCAGAAATCGAAAACTGCATCGCAGTTTCTCAACAGCCAACCCAAAATCTCAAATCAGCAATCTAAAATCTCCAATAGTTTGATTAGCGACGAACCACACCACTAAAACCTGTAGCTTTAAATTGCTTGAGCTGCAAAGGTGTTCGCTGATTGGCAGCAACCGAAATTCTGAGCTGAAAATCGCTAATTCCGGGAGGAACTTCTTCGATAGATCCCAAGCGAGTGCGGTTTTGCATCACCGGATTTTCATCTGCATCATAAATACGTCCGAAAATATCAGCATCAAAAACAGGTTTGCCACTACTATTTTCAGCTTTCCCTGTAATCAAAAAGCAGTTAGCTTCCATAGAACTGCCGCTGGTAACTGTTCCTTCTGCCATTTCTGCCGGACATTCGCGATAAGAAAGATCTGAAAGTTTGATCTGTGTCAGAGCCCAAGCCGGTGGAGTGTATACCAAACTAAAAATTGCGATCGCGCAAGTGACAAAAAAAAGACTGATAGCTCGAAATTTCATAAGTTGCAGCGCAAGTATATTTTAATTCCCAGCTTAGCGCGAATTCATGATCGAATTTTCAACATCTGTAGGGAAAAGGCACTGCGCTGTTTCCCTACCGCGATAGCCAATAGCATCAATCTAAGCATAAATGCTGGCGCAAGGCTTGGCGCATTACATCCACAGGGACGGATTCTGTGTCCAGCCAAATTTTCAAGGCGGCGGCTCCTTGTTGAACTAGCATTTCGAGTCCGTCAATCGGGATAGCCCCCCTCCTCCGCGCATCCTTGAGAAACTGAGTAGGATTCGGAGTGTAAATTAAATCATAGACGATCGCACCTGCGGAAATTCGATCGAGCGCAGCAGCAGAAACCGGCGACTTTTCCCCGTGCGGGTGCATCCCCACAGGAGTCGTATTCACCAGCAAATCCGCCTGCGAAATTAACATGGACAAATTATCCCAACTATGCACCTGCAAATTTTGCACCGGCATCGGAGAATTTACCCAACTGTGATGAAATTCCGCTAAATTTTGGGTGTTGCGCCCGACAACGTGAATTTCGGCACATCCCAATTGAGCGCATCCAGCCACAACAGCCCTCGCCGCGCCACCGTTGCCCAAAATTACCGCTACTTTCTGGCTCCAATCGGAGCCCCCTTTAGGTTGGAAAGCGGGGGTTTGCAGCGGCGCGAGAAAGCCTTCTACGTCGGTATTTGTGCCGCACCAGCCTTTGTCAGTTCGGTAGACCGTATTGACTGCACCGATCGCGCGGGCGATCGGCGAAACCGACGACAGCAGCGGTAAGATGGCTTGTTTGTGCGGAATCGTGATGCTAAATCCCCGAAGGTCGATCGCTGCAAATCCCGCCAGCGCAGCCTTTAAATCCTCTGGTTTTACCGGAAATGGCAGGTAAACAAAATCGACTCCCAAGTGAGCAATAGCAGCATTGTGCATCGCCGGCGACAGAGAATGTGTGACAGGATGACCAATTACTCCGAGCAGTTTAGTAGTGCCTTGAATCATAGTAGTTTGATGTGGAAGGAAATTCGTAAACAGATTTTTAAACCGATTTAAGCGATCGCTTTTGATGGAAGAAGAAAAGAATCAAGAATAATTTTGATAGCGTTATTATAGATTCTTTGGTAATTGTTCAACCAGGCAAAAAAGCGAACCATAAGTAGAGATAGCTGATCAAAAAGGGTTGCGTGCTGCAACCCTCCTAACAGTCTATCTCCTAAATATCTTTGTCACCCGTCCAGAAATTGTATATGAAATTGCGATCGCACTTATAACTTGAACTAATCAGAGACAATGCTATAGCCAATGATTGGGATACGTCCTTTCTTCCGCTAAATTATTAAATATCACAGCGCACAATACCAAGATCATCGATCCCTCAAAAGCAGGTGTTAGCAAAAATTGCCAGTCTGGTTTGGTCATCATGACGACTAACGCAACTGCTCCCGAAGGCGGATGTAGAGTTCGGGTCATCTGCATAACTCCGATCGCACTAGAAACCGCTATCCCCATCGCAAAGGGAGAAGAACCGAAAAAATGCAAAATTATTAAACTGATTAGAGCAGCTAAGAAATTACCCCCAATGACATTCCGGGGTTGAGCCAAGGGGCTGTCAGGGACACCAAAGATTAGAACGCTTGTAGCGCCAAACGGGGCCATTAGTAAAGGAGAATTAGTTTTTACAGAAAGATAGGACGTTGCGGTAATTGCCAAAAAACTACCAATCCAACTCCAAACAATATGTCGGTGATGAGGTCTTTCTATTGGGCAACTCAATGCACACGATTGCCATCTACCAAGGATTTTAAACCAATATCTTTCCCATTTCAGCAGAATTTTTTTAGGGTCAACCATAAACGTTATTTGATAACCGGGCGTTTTAAATTGTTTGAGCCAGCCTCTAATAAAGTTAAGATACCATAACAATTCGTAAAAAAGTAGTTAAACGTACAGATTTTTTGCTTCTATGCCATTTTAGCCGCAGCTCGCAACACGGTTGGAACGGACTAGCAAGTTTTCTCGGTGCAACATACGTTACCGGCCGCGGCACAACTTCACCGGTAGCTCTCCGAGTTATCGGGGTAAAACGAGAGGTTATTGGTAAGGTGCGATACCGAGTAAGCATGAATTGACCGATCGCACCCACGCTTTCGAGCGACCTCTGGTTTAGCGGTGCGATCGCCCTTTTTCGGTCATTCCCGATAAGTTAAGACACTGGCTGCATTTGTCAATCAGTAATAATACTTGAAAAAACTGCCGATCGACAAATCAAGTCTCAATAATCCCCACACATAAGCGGGCGGGGAGTATATCAAACCTTGATTCAGCAACGGCACATATTGTTCTCACTAAATACAGTGCAAAGCATTTAGGAAAACTTGCAGCGGACAATAGTCCGCATCGATCAGTTTTAGAGGTTCGTAGTGATGACTTTAGTCCGCATCGATCATGATTAGGACTTGCATTCCTCTCGATCGAACCAAGTTAATTTTGCACAGTCAATATTTGACAAATCAAAGCTTTTTCGCCACATCTTCAGTTTCGCGAAACTCCTTTGCATCCGCCAAAATCGGATTGACATCAAACCAGTAATCCTCACCGTAACGGTATTCAAACACCCAGAGACTGCGTAACAAAATTTGGTATTTAGTTTCTCCGTTGACAGTTTTGGTAGCGGATACTTGGCGCAGCAAATCCCACTCATCAGCTTCGATCGCCAAAGTAAGCTGGTGGCGGCGCTGAACAATCACATTTTCCAAAGTTTCCCGCGACAGAGGAGGGTCTTGTTTTTGCAGACAGCTATAGAGTAGTTGTAACAAATTTCGGACATGACCCCCGCTAACTCGACACAGGCGATCAAGTGTTTCGGCAGAATCGAAAATTTTGTCAACCAAAGCATAGCGCGCTGATGGTTCCACCGTCGGAAAAGCCCGCGCCAGAACCATCTGTCGCAGCAATTCCACACCCTCTGCACACTCAGAACCGTCATTCAATTGCACCGGCACCATCGGCAAAACCTTCGGATCTACCCCAAAGCGATTGGTCAACTGGCCCAAATCGTTAGAGAAAATCAGCACCAAAGGAATTGTATACACGATGTGGCAATTGAGTCTGGCCAACTGCTCCCCGCGATCGACAAACAGATATTCCGGCTGCAAGCGCCCCGTCGGTTTCGCGCACAGGTGAATGCGATCGAGATTGTCGATAATTACCACAAGTCCCTGTTTACCTTGGCGCTTGAGTTCTTGATTTGCAGGTTCCAGCAACTCCTTATTCAGTGCATCTAAAATTACGTTGGTTCTGGGCTCCAAATATTGCCGCAACTCCGATCGCAAATTCGGAGCATCTTTCGCCTTAGCCGTAATTTTGCCAATACCCAGCGCCAGAGAAAATTCTCCCTCAGTGCTGGCATTTATTTCCCCAAAACCGGGAATATTAGCTTCAGCCCTCAAATCAATTTGAGTTTGAAAAACATCAGCAACCCCCTTAAGCAAAGCTTTAAAACCCGTCGGTTGCAGCTTGATTTGCATTTTCTCAATGCTTTCGCTCACCTGACGAGCAACGCTCAACAAAATGTCAGTAATATCGACATCAGCCATGTCTAAGTCTTTACTCGACTCAAAATAAACAACATGAAATCCTTGCTGCTGCAATTGAGCTTGCAGCCGCAGCAATTCTGTTGATTTGCCAGAGCCGATGTGACCGGTAAATAATTGACAAGTAGGCGCATCGGGGGATAGGCGGCTGATGGTACGCTCCAATTGTTCTACGATCGTGCCGCCCCGCACTGAGGAGAAATCGATATAGTATTGTCGGTCTTCTTCATTTGCTACTGCCAGGGTGTAGCTGGGATTGCAGGCTTTATAAAATTTCTGTAAATTTAGTTCCATACCCTGTTCTCTGTTTGATAACATTATGCCCTAATAGCTTCTTCATTTAGCTATTGTATGAATCCGAACAAATTGCCAGTTAATTCTGATGTTTTATTTTCCGGTCAATATCTCGATATAGCTCATACCATTTGAGATTTAATAATTAAAAATTGGGAGCTTGCAAGCGAGTTCCATTTTTTTATGAAAGTCAGATCATTCTTCTTGAAATCATCTGCGTTTATCTCCGTCTATCTGCCTGACATCTACGGTTTTCTCCTAAATCCCAAGATTATGCAATTCAAGTCTAGTTTTGTTTAAAAAAATCGCCTAAAAAGGGAGCTATTACCTATTGACTTTGCTTGATTTTTGAGCTATATTTTAGATAATAGGAGTGGTAACTTCAAATTTAATTTTTCCACTATTCCCATTATCTAATGATACTTCAGAAAAGTTTCAAAGTCAAGCTTTGAGTCCGAAAAAAAAGGCGTTTTTTTTTTAATTTAGTCAAGAAAAATATTTTTGCCATGACTAATTCTAGATTAAGTTGAATAAGTTGAAAATGAGCAGGAATATTCTGAGAGTCAAATCATTTCCTGTGTCCGAAAGGAGAGCATCTGTTTATGCCGATCGCCAATTTGCATCCTAAAATCAAAGACGAACAGTTAGCGGTAATGTTCTCGACTAAAAGCAGCTATTTTAGTACGGTTAACCGAATGTAGAAAGGGCGGACAATTGTAGCCGCCCCGATCGATTATTTAGTCAGTTGATTTTGCATCAATTCTACCATTCGTTCGCCGACACCTCCGGCAGAAGCTGGGTTTTGACCTGTGACAAGTCGATCGCTGGCCACAACACAAACCTCAAAATTAGCAACCTTCGTAAACTTCGCCCCGCGTTCGATTAATTTTGACTCCAGCAAAAACGGCACTATTTCAGTCAATCCCACAGCAGCTTCTTCTTCATTAGTAAAAGCAGCCACAGTCTTGTTAGCAACCAGATATTTGCCATCAGATAACTTAATGTTGACTAACGCGGCCGGCCCGTGACAGACAGCACCCACAATCCCGCCTGCTTCGTAAATAGCAGCCACAATCTCACCAAGTTCCAGATTATCCGCAAAATCCCACATTGTCCCGTGTCCCCCAGCATAGAAAATAGCGCCATATTCTGCCGGGTCAATTTGTGTAGGATTGAGAGTATTTTCGACTCGCGAAACTTGTTCGGAATCGTCTAAAAAAGCCTTATTTAGCGGGTCTTCTAAATCAATCCCAACCATTGGGGCTTTGCCACCTTTGGGACTGACAAAATCTACCATTAATCCAGCACGAGTAAAAGCCTCCAACGGGTGCGTCACCTCCGGGAGATAAAAACCAGTTTCTTTGCCAGTATCGCCCAGTGTATCGTGGCTGGTTAAAACAATCAGAACTTTTTGGCTAGTCATAATTTATTACTTTTGCTGTCAGGTGTTTTTGTCTGTTATTTCATCCTAGGTCGAATTCATCTAAAATACAAATTATAAAATTTTAGAGCAGCTATAAATCTATTTATAGATAAGATGGCGTTTGAAACCATTGTGGTTAATTGTATTTCCTTTCTTCCCTCTTCCTTCTTCCCTCTTCCTTCTTCCTTCTTCCTTCTTCCTTCTTCCTTCTTCCTTCGCCATGATTAACTTTGAATGGTATCGGAGCTTTATCGAGGTTTACCGCGTGGGAACCGTATCAGGTGCCGCCCAAGTTCTCCACCTCACCCAACCCGCTGTCAGCCAACACCTCGCAGCCCTAGAGTCAGCTTTGGGAAATCAATTGTTTCAAAGGACTCCGAGGCGGATGGTGCCCACGGAAGCGGGACAAAGACTGTATACTCAAGTTGCTGGTGCGATCGAGAAACTGGAGTCAGTTCCGCACAAAAACTCCACAGCCGAAATTCCGCAAACCATCAAAATCGGTACACCGCAGGAATTCTTTACTGAACGAATGCTCGATCGACTCCCTACCGAAGAGCGCACTTTTTACACCGTGCAATTTGGGTTAACAACAGAATTAATCCCACAACTCAAAGCCGGAAAACTAGACATTGTAATTGCCACTCAAAAAATTACTTTATCCGATATAGAATATCAATTATTATTCGAGGAAACTTTTTGGCTAGTCGGCCCGCAAAATCTGGAAGTTCCGATTGCCGAAGGAATCAGCCAAGCAGACTTAAATCCCCTCGCTCAATGGCTGCTAACCCAACCGTGGATTGATTACAGCGAAGAATTGCCGATCGCCCGCCGCTTTTGGCGCGTAGTATTTGGCAAAAGAATCGACGTTCAGCCAAAACTAATAATTCCCGATTTAAGAGCAATTAGACAAGCTATAGAATGCGGATTTGGCTTTAGCGTTCTGCCCGATTACTTGTGTGCAAATTCGGTGACAGAAAATCGCTTGATACCTGTGCTTAAACCTACGCAGGCTGTTACTAATCGCATCTGGCTGGCTTTTCGGAAATCTGAAAGACAGTTGCCAAAAATCAAACGGATGTTAGAGATTTGCCAAATCAATGCTAACTAAGTTAGCCTTAGAGTAAACCATCAATATCAATTTCACTTGGAGGTCACTTGTGGTAACATCTGCACCAGAAGCTACAGCAGAACTGCAAAAACCTATTGGCGAACAGCGCGTAGTAATTTGGGGGTTATCTTGGGACGGTTATCTACAAGTTCTCAATGCCTTGCCCCAGTCACGAGGCTGTCGTTTGATCTATGACAACGGGATTCTAGAAATCACCATGCCCTTAGAAGAACACGAATTTTCAAGTCGATTAATCGAGTGTTTTATTCGGACGCTGATTGAACTCATGGGGATGCGGATGAAAACGATGGGCTCAACAACTATGAACTATCCTCTTCTCAAAAAGGGAGCCGAACCAGATAATGCCTACTACATTCAAAATCAACCCCTCGTCAAAGGCCGCAATGTCGATTTTACCAAAGATCCTCCGCCTGATTTAGTGGTGGAAGTAGATATTACTCATACTGATATTGATAAAAACAAATTCTACGCTGCTATTGGTGTACCGGAGTTTTGGCGGTTCAATGGCAAAGTGTGGCGAATTTATCAATTACAGGAGAGCGAGTATATAGAGGTTGAATCGAGTCCTACCTTTCCTCAAGTGCCGAAAGAAAGGCTAATTGCTTTTCTAGAACAGGCAAAAGAAGATGAAATTGCCGCAATACGCGAGCTGCGGGCTTGGTTTTAACGCTGTTTTGAAACACTTAAGTTACTCCTAGTTCGGATAGTCGGACTTTGGAGAAGTCGTCTCGGTTGAGTGTGTCCTCAAAGAACGGGGTTTCTACCCGAATTTTCGATGAAGCAAACAAATCCCACTAGCACACACTCTCCTTCCTCACTCTGCGCCCTCTGCGCCCTCTGCGGTTAAAAACTCCAAATCATACTAAAAAAGGGCTGGTAATTATACCAGCCCTTCAACTAATTTGAGATATTAAATTACAACTAATTTAACATCTCAAACCTCAAAACAATCTAGCTTCTGTCAGTAGCAGTTGCTGGCTCAAAGCTTGGAACCACCAACTCATCATTCTGCTTAGTGAGCTGATTGTACAGCCTTTCAGTATTCGGGAAATTGGCAGCAGGGAGAGTCGGGAAGCGACGGTAAGGAACAGTATCCTCGCCAAACGCTTCGGCATATTCAACAGTGCTCAACATCGCGTTGATAAAGCCCTTAATCCCTTTACTTGCGAGGATTTGGTTGTACGTCCGAATCTCCGCTTGATTGAGAGGAGCGCGGCCCAAGAAGTGCTTGGTTCCCAACTCAATCACCTTAGTATTGGGATAAGGTGCGTAGAACTGTTTCACGTACAGTGGCGAGCAACCCAAAGACTCAATGAACTCCTTGAGATTGATTTCATTGTTACCCAGTTTGCTTTCCAGCGCCGTGAATTCATTCTTCACATACGCATTCATGTCGCGCTCAAAAACTTGACGGTAAGCAGCTTGAATTAAAGTTTTCAAAGCTACTTTGTCTTGAGTTCCAGTCAGCTTGAACACCTTAGTTTGTTCGCGCCGCTTGCTGACACCTTGAACGAGGCGATTTTCTAACTCGATATCGCCGAGATTGCTCGCAACACCAAGTTCGATAAACCGAGGTGTTTCTGTCGCCAGCTCAACGTTGACCTTTTTCTCACCAAAGGAACTCGATCGCATCGTCCGCATCGACAAACCAGCCGCAGTCACGTAGCGCTCGTAGGGGACAGTATCTTCCCCGAAAGCTTCGTTGTACTCCAGAGAATCCATGATGCCGTCAACCAGCGCGTAGAAACCCTTCTTGGCGCAAATGTCAAAGTAAGCGTTCATTTCCTGGCGGCCGTAGGTAGGGCGTCCCAGGAGTCGGCGGTGGATGTACTCGATCGCCTTACAAACGTAGAGCTTGCTCCAGTACATATTGCGGAACACATCAGACTTCGCCAACATCCGAATAAACTCGCGCATCGGAATATCGCCGTTTTCCAGCTTAATTTCCGCCACCTTTTGGCGCTGGCCATCGAAAACATCGCGACCAAACACTTGCAGGTAAGCAGCCCGAATCACCGCTTGGGTGGAGCTTTCGGTAAATTTGACACTGGAAGCACTGCTGTAGCTGCTTGCTGACACACCGCGAATTGATTTTTTATTAGATGTGTAACCACCGGGGAGCTGGTCTAATTTAAAGACCTTGGGGCCGAGAGAGCCGGGAGCCTTGCCACGGGCATCCGGGTTGCTGAGTTGGTTTTCAATACCTGCACCTTGACGGATCAGGATGCGGCGGGTGTCCTTGCCGAAGGGAGCGGGACGGCTCTTGGGGTTGCGAGTTTCTTTCGGGAAAATCGCGCCGAACTGAATTTCTAAGGGGTCGTTACCAACGCCGTAAACGTGCTGGTCTGGTAGCGGCTGGTTGTAGCCGGCAAACAAGGTGATGAACTGAGGAACCTTGCGGAACGGAGCGCTGAAATTGAACAAATCAATTTGCGGGCCCCAGTTGCGGCATTCCTGAGCTTCTTGGCCCAAACCGCGCAGGTAAGGCACTGTTTCTTCGCCGAAGTAGTCGGAATATTCCTGGGAATAAACCATTGCGTCTACGAGGGCTGCCAGGCCCCCTTTAGTGACGATCGCAAAATACTTACTAAATTCCTCACGCGAGCTCAAACCGCGGCCGAGGAAGTGGCGAGCGGCAAGTTCTACAGCGCGGCTGTTGACAAACGGTTCATAGAATTGCTTGCGGTACAGAGGAGATTTACCCAATCGGCGGATAAACTCTTTCATCGAGATTTCGCCGTTTTTGACCTTGGATTCCAGGTCAGAAATGCTTTGGCTGTAAGCGCGGGTAATGTCGCGCTCGAATACTTGGCGGTAAGCTGCTTTGACTATTTCTTGCTTTTCGCCTGACGACAGACCGGTTTTCATCGCGAATTTCGATCGTCTCTCAGCAGCGTTGAAATAGATTTGAGGCAGTTGTAGCCCTTGCTGATCCTTGGTTTCGCGCTGGCGCACCTTGTCTGAAGGTGTGGGAGCTTTGAATTCGGTAATGGCTACGTCGAAATACTGTGCGACGATCGCGCGTCCGGCCTCATCATTCTTGAAATAACCCAAGGATGCAGCCTTCATTTCCTGCATTGCCACAATTGTAGCCGCCGAAGAGCAAGCATTTTCGATAATTTCCCGCAATCCGCGCACGTTCACCGAAATAATGTTCGGGTCGCCAGCGACAATTGCGTAGGTAATGTAGCGCAAAAACCAGCTTAAATCCCGCAGGGATTTAGTCATGTTGCTCGGCCCATAGCGCGAGACATTAATCGGCTGAAAACCTGCTGGGATGGGGCCGTTATTGCCACCGTTAGTAGAAAACAGATTTCCCAAGCCCAATAATCCGCCGCCACCTGAGCCTTTGCCGCCGCCGCCACCTGCGCGACCTTCAACGTAAGTAACAGTTCCCAGTTTCATGCCTTCAGAGACATTCTCCGAACCGCCGCGAGTCGCGCCAGCCATAGCCATCACTGGTTCTGCTGGTCTTTCCAAAAATGCCAGCGGAGAACCGCCGGTAAAAATCCGGTTAGCCGCGCGGGATACGATCAGTTCCGAATTCCTAGTCAGTGTTTCAGAGATTGCGATCCGAAGAGCACCGGAACTGAAATAAGTTGCTAGTTCGCTGAGTTCGCCCCGCTGTAGGAAGCGGTCTTGCTGTTCAGCTTGCGAAATCGTTGCGACTGGTACAGTTTGATATAGTTGCGGACGTGCAACTGAGCTTCCACCACTTGCTTTTACAGTCATTAGACTCTTTCGCTCCCTATCTAAATTATCGTTGCAGCATTTACCCAGACTAACCTTGCCTTCTGATGCAGGTACAACTAGGTATTTTGCTTTGTTTACTTTTTGCCTTGACCTGTCACGAGGTTCGGGCGCTTACTTTCTTAGATTAAAATGTTTTGGTTTCATCTTTCTTCCTGCCGGGAAATGTCCGACCCGAAGACAGGCGCGGGGAAATCCCTCTGCGCTTGCCTCGCCCGTACACCCGTAAAACAAAAAACTCGGCAGGAGAGTTGACGAGTGGGCGATCGCAGCCAGTGCCGTCAATTAAGGAAAAAGAAAATCCAAAATTTTCTTCTGCCTTTTTCTGGGTCTTTTACTTTCTGCCGAAAGATGCTTCCGCTTTACCCGAAAGCTCAGCGGTGGGTGATTGACAGTCCTTGTTTGTTAAAAAGCCTGCCGAGACTTATTGTATAGATTTAAGAGAGCGTATATGAGAAAAAATGATAAGTTTTATTACGCGAAAGCTGTCAGTGCTTGGCTCTCAGGGGTTAGTCGATCGCCTGCTCCCTCTGTTTGAGGCTGGCCCAACTCGTTCCCGACACTCCCATTGCAAGTAACGAAGCAAGAGGAGTGTACCGCGTAGCAGCGCTCGGAGCGAGGTTCTTCAGGTAAGCGAGCGTCCCGCTCGCAGTCCGAAAAAACGCTTTTTACACTCATCGGGATGCTCCCGAAGCTACTGACAACTAATCTCAACACTCACGCAAAGATTGCCTCAACTATGGATACTACGCCTGATATCAGTGCTGCCGTGCGGCGACTCTACGATACTTTCCCTTTCCCACCCGATCCCTTGTCGGATGAACCACCACCAGGTTATAACTGGCGCTGGAGTTGGCCTGATGCTTACAATTTTTGCACCGGCCAAAAGCCGCCAAAACTCGATATTCGGATTTTAGATGCTGGCTGTGGTACTGGTTCGAGCACGGATTATCTGATTCACCTCAATCCTGAAGCGTCGGTAACGGCGATCGACCTTAGTTCGGGTGCTTTGAATGTAGCACAAGAACGCTGTCGGCGATCCGGCGCGCGCGAAGCCGATTTTCGCCATCTCAGCATCTACGATGCCGATCGACTCGAAGGCGAGTTTGATTTGATCAACTGCGTGGGAGTGCTGCACCACTTGCCCGATCCGATTCGCGGCATTCAAGCGCTGGCGGCGAAGTTGGCGGCGGGCGGTTTGATGCACGTTTTTGTCTATGCTGAGCTCGGACGCTGGGAGATTCAATTGATGCAAAGGGCGATCGCACTTCTGCAAGGAAACCACAAAGGCGACTATGCCGATGGAGTCAAAGTCGGCCGTCAAATCTTTGCTTCTTTACCAGAAAACAACCGTCTTGTCAAGTACGAAAAACAGCGTTGGGCAGGAGAAAATCAGCGGGACGAATGTTTTGCAGATATGTACGTTCACCCGCAGGAAATTGACTACAATATCGAGACTTTGTTCGAGTTGATCGACGCTTCGGGATTGGAATTTCTCGGTTTTTCAAATCCGGGATATTGGCAGTTAGAAAGACTTTTGGGCAAAGCGCCGGAGTTGATGGAAAGAGCTCAGGGTTTGACGGAACGGGAGCTTTATCGATTAATTGAATTGTTGGATACGGAAATCACTCATTACGAGTTTTTCTTGGGTAAAAAGCCTGTTAATAAGATTGATTGGTCGGACGACAAGGCACTGTTGGCGGCAATTCCAGAGTTGAGTGGTTGTATGCACGGTTGGCCGAGCGATCAAGTGTTTGATTGCAACTACCAATTAATCAATTTGTCAAGTGCTGAATTTAAGTTTTTGCAAGGTTGCAATACCGGAACTGTAGGGGAGATTTTGGCGGATGTCGAGATTGGACTGGATGAAGTGCGATCGATCTTATCCAAACAGCTCATTTTGCTAACACCCGGTAAAATCTAAGGGCGGGCAAGATGCCCACCCCACAATCAAATTAGATTTTTGTGGAACAGGCATCTTGCCTGTTCTTGAAAATGGTGAAAAATGTGAGTAAAATCCAAAATCCCATGACTTTTCAATTTCCAACCGTAGTCAAAGAACGTCTTCAGGCATCGCCCTCACAGATAGCCGAATTTTGCCAGCGCTGGAATATTATTGAATTAGCATTATTCGGTTCAATCCTGCGAGATGATTTCCGTCCCGAAAGCGATATAGACATTTTAGCAAGCTTTGCCCCCAACATTGGCTGGAATCTTTTCGACTTTCTTCAAATGCAAGAACAATTAGAAACGATGTTGGGGCGCGACGTAGATTTAACTCACAAACAACAGATTAATAACCCTTTTAGTCGAACAGAAATCCTGCGTACTTGTCACATCATCTACTCTAAAAATCGCACTATTTCCAGTTTTTACTTTTCAATTAAACCAGCAAATCTAACTATGCAAGCAGACAATAGAAATCAGGCTGCCCTCTGGGATATGATAGAGGCAATTAAGCAAATAATGGAGTTTACCGCTAGCTTGTCCTGTGCAGAATACCGAGTAAATAGGATGGTGCAGCGGGCTGTTGAAAGAGAGTTTGAAATTCTCGGCGAGGCTGCTAGGAGAATTTCGGAGGAATTCCGTCAAGCTAATGATGATATTGATTGGCGCAATATTATTAATTTGCGGAATATCATTGCTCATCGGTACGATCGCGTGGAGCCAGACACTCTCTGGAATATCATTGTCACAGTGTTGCCAGGTTTGCTAAGCCAGTTAGAGTTGTTGCTACCACCGCTGCCGCCAGATGTGGAATTACCTGATTGAATCCGTGGCATAAATCCTCCAATCCAAATCCCAAAGGGATTGACAGAGGCCCCCAAATGTGGATACGCTTTGAAATTAGAGGTTGCTTTGCTTGTAGAGGAAGTAGCCCGCGTCGCCCAAAAATCTAGTTGCACTGCCCAAAGCTGCTGGTAACAGCAATGGACAGCTAACCGCCAAACTGATACAAGCAGTCTGGAGGCTAACGGAGTATCTTAACATTCTCTGTAGCCGCCCTGCTATGCGTTGAAATGCGGGGCGGCTGGGTTTTTGGGTTTTTCTAGAAAACCAAAAACCAGGAGAACATAATTATGTCACAGGAATTCTTGCCTGACGACAACAAATTTGCACGATCAAATGACGACTCAGCAGCAGAATCGGAACAGGATGTGGTGTGTGTAACGGTGACAGGTTCGCCCAAGGGTGTCAGGGAAACCATACTCACCTTGTACCGCCTGGGATTTGCCGAAGTCGGCGATTGGAGTCCCGTACAGCGTGCAGCCAATCCGAAGCAAGTGATGAGTGTGCTGATTCGCCGTCGGAAGCGCAAAGCGTAGGTGTTTGCTCGTTCCCAGGCTCAGGCCTGGGAACGCATTCCATGAGGCTCTGCCTCCTATTTTTGTTTTTATCCGCTAGCGAGGCGGAGCCTCTGGATCTCGGTTCCCAGGCTAAGGCCTGGGAACCAGTTAAGAAGACCAACTAATATCAGGCACGTTACTTTACTAAATCAGGAAAGGGTAATTTCCTGACCCAGAGCGTCAAACCTTTAAAAAAGATATCTTTACAAACGTATCACAACTACGATACAACTATAAGTTAAGCCACTGAAGGAGTCTATTATGACCGTAAAAGTTTTGGTATATATCCGAAACTCTAATAACAATACGATATCTAACTTTTCGTGTGAATTCGCACGTATTCCAACAGTCGGAGAGCATATCTGGCTAGCCCCCGATGAAGGCTATTACATAAACAATGAGGATTGCTTGAAAGTTGTATATGTGGCGCATATGGCGTTTGTTGAAGGACTTTCAGACCATCGCCTCAAATTCAGCGCTTTTGTATACGCCATAAAAGAGTCACATCAAGAAGCTATAAATGCTTCAGGATTTTTTCAATGAATTTGAATATCCAACCACTGCAAATCTATTTCTGCACACTCATCTAACGTTAAATAAGGCTTGCTGAAAAAGCCCACAAATCGAATCTAGGTGCCAAACAGCTTGAAAAATGGGAGATTCGGAGATGGGTTCCCAAATTTACTCGACAATTTTCCACCGAAATCCAAGGATTTTGAGCCGAAAAACGTCATAACCTTGCACTTTTTTGTGTTTAAAAATCTTGAAACCCTTGGCAGTCATAGCTTTTAGTTCTATTCAGCAAGCCCTAAATAAGAAAAACATTAAACAAAACCCGCTACAACTTAAATGTGGCTGGTTTTGTATAGAATTTAAAACTATTACGGTGTAGATAAATTTCTTAGACAGAATCCATCAACACGGTTTAAATCTCCTCTCCAATAAGGACTACTATTGTTTGGTATTGTAGTATTACCAGAATAAAAATGAACATCTTTTAGATGTATGTATTCTATATTTCTTAATTGATTTTGTTCTTTCTGATTGCCAGATAACTTTGCACACAAAGATTTATAATTCGTCAAAAATGCTTCTACCTCTTTTTCCCGTTCCTCAAAACTAGAAAATGATGAATTTACAACGTTATATAAACCCTCAAAATACGGTTTCTCACCAATCAACACCCCACTAACAATTAAACCTTGAACAAAAAGTGTAATATTTATGTTCACTTTACCTACAAAATCATCAGCAATATTTATCAGTAAGATTAACAACACGTCTGAATGTGATGATATCTGGATTTTTTCTTCGACTGAAACAGGTGTATTTTCTTCAACTGAAACAGATGTATTTTCTTGAGTCATAATTTTCCTGAGTAACGTAATTAAGTACATTATACTATAAAAAATTTGTTAAAAAACATCAACCATTTACATCTCGACATTTGAAACAAAAAAGCTAGCCACACCCCGCGACCGCTCCGACCGACCGCGCCAGACCCGCAACAGTCCGACCATGCCACCGCTCCAACCGTGCCAGCCAATAACGCCCCCAAACAAACACGCCAGACGTACCAGCAAGCGCCAGCCGTGCCAGCCACTGCGACCGCTCTGACTGTTCCACCGCTCCGACCGTGCCACCAAACCTCATAGGTTAATTTCCTGATAAAGAGCTTCAAACGTCTACTACTGCATATCTGTACAAACGTATCGCAACTACGATAAAACTATATGTAAATAGAATTTATGAGTTGGTAGGCAATCTTATGTTCAAAAATCTTGTGATTGGTCTAATCTTCACTGCCGGAGTTTTTTTACCTTCTTTTTGTGATCAAAGCGTCGCTACCCCATTGCTCAAAGTTCAAAATTCCGACCCATATCCAGCGGCTGACAAAAATGGAGACTACCGCATAGTCAACGGAAATAGTGGAGTCATGCCTTTTGTGTGGGAAGTCGTAGATCCTGAAGGTTTGAATGTTCGCTGCGAAGATAGAACAGGTGATAGTAACCAAATGGATATACTTAATTCGCCCGTTAATAGGGTTATACCAAATGGAGAAAAATTTGATGCGGTTGGAATTTTTCTTGACCGACGGGGGAAACCTTGGCTATGGGTTGGAAGTCATTCTATGGGCAGGTATCGCTGCTGGGTTAGAGCTAATAAGAATTATGTACAACCATTTCAAAGAATTAATCGCAACATGGAATAGCGTTTTTAACTAAGGATACATCTGAAAAAAACCGCTTCACTATGTGTGGGGCGGGTTTGTATTTGATTCATAAATATGTTTTTTCATAATGTTAAAAGCTACTAAGGTTAAATATAAAACTAACCCACTAATTAAATTAGTGGGTTAGTTTAAATAGAATCTAAGATTTAGCTTAAATAAACACTATCTAGCCAGGTTGAAAACACTTTTCACAACTCCTTTGACAGGTGTTTCTCCAACAGCAACACCACCTGCAAATGCTCCTCCCACACCAGAGCAATAGGGTAATAGAGCAGCAGCAGGGGGGAAAACTGATGCGGCAAGAGTATCAGCACCCATACATATAGCAACTACAGTAAAATAAGCAACTGCTGCCTCGACAGCAGGCTTTACAAGCTCGTTTGTGATAGCTTCCTCTACAACTGCCGAACTTATAGCAACTAGGCTGCCAGTGTTACTACCTTCAAGATTCATCAAGGGAATCACTTCAGAGTAGGCATAAGCAGGCTTTTCCATACATCCTAAAACTAAGACTAGAGCAAGGATAACAGATATTAAACGTTTAAACATTGTTTATTTTCCCTAGTGTGAAATAATTACCTTTTTCTATTTAACTTATTTTTTAATTCAGCGTCAACCGAAAAAATACTTAAACATCAACTCTTTAC
This sequence comes from Microcoleus sp. A2-C3, assembly GCF_036706065.1. Taxonomy (NCBI): domain Bacteria; kingdom Bacillati; phylum Cyanobacteriota; class Cyanophyceae; order Oscillatoriales; family Microcoleaceae; genus Microcoleus; species Microcoleus sp. A2-C3. The sequence goes on from NZ_JAUBVX010000020.1 coordinate 65,640, forward strand.
ATTACATCTGTGACGCAAAAAAGCTAGACCCTGCCAACCTTGCCAAAACTCCGACCGCTCCGACCGACCGCGCTAGACCCGCAACACTCCCACCGCTCCCACCGCTCCCACCGTGCCAGACGTGCCAGCGAGACGATCGCAAAACTTGCCAACCATGCCAGCCGTACCAGTGCGACAGTCCGAGCCGTAGCAGTCCTTATGGTGCGACTGTGCAAGCCGTGCCTGTCGTCACCAATCAATCACCTCAAAACCGCACAACAGCGCGTCTCTCCTGCATTTTTGGAGCCGTGCCACCCATGTCAGCCGTGGCAAGTGTCGAGTCGATCGCCCCGTGTCGATCGGACAGTGCTACCCAGCTTGTTAATTCAATGAAAATCACTGCGACCGCCGCTTCCCCCGGATGTGTAATTATTTTAATAACAATAACAATCTTGGAAGGTAAAAGATGATACAAGCCCACAAGCCAAAACTTACCTTTGAAGAGTACCTCACCTACGAGGACGACACCGACAACCGCTACGAACTAATTGACGGAGAGTTAGTAATATTGCCGCCAGAATCCGAACCCAACAACGCCATTGTCAGCTATCTGTTTTTAGTCCTCGTCAATAGTGGCATCCCTTGGCGGTGTATCAAAACACATATGTGCGAAATCCAGGTTCCGATCCTGCGCGAGGGCGACGCAGCTAACCGTTACCCCGATTTGGTGATTTTGCGGCCCGAACACATCTTGCTGACAGCATCTAGGCTAACTATCACCCTTGATATGCCACCCCCTCAATTGGTAGTTGAGGTAGTTAGTCCCGGTAGAGTTGGGCGCGATCGCGATTACATTACTAAACGATCGCAATATGCCGCGCGCAACATCCCTGAGTATTGGATTGCTGACCCTCAAGAACAGATGATAATCGTACTCCGACTAGAATCGGGTGAGTATGTGGAAGTTGGGGTGTTTCAAGGGGAACAAACACTTGTCTCTCCGACGTTCCCGCAGTTGAATTTGACGGCCCGACAAGTCTTGGGAGGGGAGTTTTAACCACCAATTTGAGACATTGTGCGGCTATAGTTAAGTCGTAGGGTGTGTCAGTTCCCATAATTCCTGCTAAAAATCGGCAATCTACAAACTGACGCACCTCACAAATTTCAGTTACTAACTTCGGGTAATATCAAATCTAAAATAATACAATTTGTCAAATTTTTACAACAAAAGTGTTGGTTTTGTTTATTCAACCCTGTTTGTGAGGTGCGTCGCTGTGAGATTGTCGATCTTTTTTTAGGGATTTTCGACGGCGACGCACCCTACAGCTAGTAACTGACCTCAACAAACCAGGATTATTTACAACACTAAAAAAGTTATTGGTGACATCCTTTGGCAACTTAAGACAATCAGGAAGACTCCAAACAGTATTCTTAAAGTAGATTGCGTCTTCTACGGTCAGCAGACATCATTTGCACCTCCAGAAAATTCACAAGGAGAAACCGACAATGACAAATGAAACCTGGATTGTTTACAAATCTGAGTCTATGGACGCGACTGGATGGGAAAACCGTCAGTTGATGCCGGGAAGTTCTTTGACAGATATCCTACATGAAGAGTGGGACAGTTCTGGGGTTTTGCCCGAAGTGGGCGATCGCATCCGCGAGTATGCTCAAATGGAACCAGAAACCAGCAGTGGCATTACTCATGGACGTGATGGCGACTGGGTTGTCACCGGTATCAACCAATTCTCATCCTTTGATACCAGCCAGCGAATTGTTGTATGTTATTGCGCTTATCAGCCTGTGACACCAGATTGGGAAAAATTAGGCAGATGCGCGCCAGTACCAGCTACAGCAGCAGCATAATCAGATAATTAGCCGCCGATTTGAGACATTGTGCGGCTATAATTCCCTTGAGTAGTTCCCGAATCCCGCTGCTTGAAATTAATCTCCGGTTTAATCTCTAATATGTGCCGCACTCGATCGCGCAATTCAACCGTAGACACCCCATTCCGTAAAGCAGTTTTCAAGTCAATTTGCCCCGTTTCGTTCAGCAGACAAGGCCGCAGCCACCCGTCAGCAGACAAACGCATCCGGTTGCACCGATCGCAAAAACACTCCGACATCTGACTAATAAATCCTAAAGTACCCTTCGCCCCCGGAATCTGAAACACATCCGCCGGCCCGTTTCCGCGCACTCCCGACTCGGCTAACCCGTATTTTTGATCAATTTGTTGCCGCAATTCGGCTGATGCTACCCAACCTTTGTCGCCAAATAAGTCGCCATTCCCGATCGGCATAAACTCAATAAAACGAACGTGCCAATTGCGATTAATTGTTAACTCTGCCAACTCCAATATTTCGCCGTCATTCACGCCGGGAATCACCACAACATTCAATTTCAGCGGGTCAAATCCTGCTTGATAAGCAGCTTGAATTCCCTCCCAAACTTGCTTCCACCGAGAACGTCCGCGACTGCCAATTATCTTGTCAAAAGTCTCCGGTTCCAAGGAATCTAAACTGATATTAATCCGCCGCAAACCTGCATTGTAGAGATTTTCTGCCATTGGGGCGAGCAAAAATCCGTTGGTTGTCATTGACAAATCTCGCGTTTCGGGAAAAGATGCGATCGACCTTACCAACTCCACCACCCCAGGCCGCAGCAGCGGTTCCCCTCCTGTCAAGCGAAACTTGGTAAATCCCACGGGTATAAAAACTTCCCGCAGCAGAGTTAGCAATTCCGAGTGGGTTAACAACTGCTGCTGCAATACATAGTCCAACTCGCTACCTTCTGGCATACAGTAGAGACAGCGGAAGTTGCAGCGGTCTATCAAGCTAATCCGAAGGTAGTCTACGGGATTCATGTCAATACTGTATAATATTACCTAAGTATAAATCCTGATTCAATTTTCTGCAATTATTGATAGAAAGCAAAAAAACAGCATCGATTTCTCTCTCTTCTCTTACTCTGTGCTCTCTGCGCCCTCTGCGGTTAATAAAAATCTAATTGGCAAATCCATATATTTATGACATTCTTTAAATTTGAAGCCGATTTTGTAGAAGCGCTGCGCTGCATGCCAATGCAAGTACGCCTCAAGTTAGATACTTGTGGCATTAAACTCAAGTTGCAAGACTGGAATCATTTTACTCAAACAGAACGCCAAACAATTGTAGAGCTTCCTTGTTTGACAAGTGCAGAAATTATCGAATATCGAGAACAGCTAAACCAAGTATTAATCAAACATACTGGTAAATCTGGAACTGATTTGGCGATCGACCTAAATCCGCCCTGGATGGATGCTGCAACCATACCAGAATCTGTGACAGCCAAAGCCCAAGAGTTTGATTTGACTATTACTTTGGCACAATGGAAGGCTTTGGACGCGATCGAGCGATTTGCTTTAATTAAGCTTAGTCGATCGAGCCACGAGAATAAAAACTTCATCCCGGCGCTGCAAGAGTTTAAGGTGATTGAATGAGATCGGGTTTTATTTGACCGTAGAGGGCGCAGAGTCAGCTAAGTAGATCGGCGGAAAAACCCATAATATCTTATAGGGGCGGGTTTAGCCGAGATCTATGCCATCAGGCAGTTTATGCAGGCTAAACCCGCCCTCCTCATCTTAACTTAATGGATTTGCCCGATCGACCTCTGAGTATCTCACTAAGTGAGGTTTACTTAGTGAGATATCCTGAGACCAATGTGCGAGAAAGTGCGATCGGGCGGTGGGAGATGTGGAGAAAGGGCGATCGGACATTTAACCAGTGAAGATTTCCGAATCGCCCGACACCAAATTCCCAAAATATAATTAATTTTATTTTAAGTATTGTTACCGCAGCGTGGTATGATTCTTCATGAGTTTGCAAAGCACTCGCCTGCTACCTGCATTAGTTTCTAAGCTTCGTGAACACGCAAAACACACCCACCGAACCCACACCAGCCAACGAGGATATTCCTCAAGCTGGCACTGTCGAGACAGTCTCGACAGCATCGTCCGAGACAAGCAATCCCATGCAAGATTTTTATCGCCTCCAACAAGAGTTGTTGGCATATACCCTTGCTTTTACGGCGATTATTTTTATCTCCGTTTGGATTTTTTACTCACTCAACATTGCCCTCAACTATTTGCTAGGGGCAAGCACAGGTGTGGTTTACTTAAAGATGTTGGCTAGAGATGTTGAACGAATCGGCAGCGAAAATCAACGCATCAGCAAGACCAGGTTAGGTCTGTTTTTCGCGGTGATGATAGTAGGAACACAGTGGAATCAGCTACAGATTTTACCGATATTTTTGGGATTTCTGACTTACAAAGCTGCGCTGATGGTTTACGTGATCCGAAGTGCATTAGCACTAGACTACAGGTAGATCAGGGAAGAAGAGCACAACTCAACTCATCGATTTGTATGGGGAAGCCCGTTGAATGGCAATGCTTGACGTTCTAAACACCTTTAATCGTTTCCCCCTCGCCAAATTGGAAGTTGGCCAGCAATTGTACTGGCAACTTGGCGGTCTCAAAGTTCACGGGCAAGTTTTTATAACCTCGTGGTTTGTAATTGCTGTTTTAGTCATAGTTTCCCTTTTAGGAACCAGCAAAATCCAAAGAATTCCCAGCGGAATGCAAAATTTTATGGAGTATGCGCTGGAATATATTCGGGACTTGGCTAAAAACCAAATTGGTGAAAAAGAATATCGCCCTTGGGTACCGTTTATTGGTACATTATTTCTGTTCATCTTTGTGTCAAACTGGTCTGGCGCTCTAATTCCTTGGAAGCTGATTAAGCTGCCATCAGGCGAATTGGGAGCTCCTACCGCTGACATCAACACGACTGTAGCATTTGCACTGCTGACTTCTCTCGCATATTTTTATGCAGGTCTCAGCAAAAGTGGCTTGGGGTATTTTGCCCACTATGTGGAACCGGTGCCTTTCATGCTGCCGTTCAAAATCATAGAAGATTTCACTAAGCCTCTGTCTCTGAGTTTCCGTTTGTTTGGCAACATTCTTGCTGACGAATTGGTGGTCGGAGTGCTAGTGTTGCTAGTGCCTTTATTTGTTCCTTTGCCAGTGATGGTTCTGGGACTATTTACGAGTGCAATTCAAGCTTTGATTTTTGCTACCTTGGCCGCAGCCTACATTGGTGAAGCTCTAGAAGGCGGTCACGGCGAAGAACATCACGATTAACTAACGACAAATGGCACAGGATGAAAGAGGAAAATAAAATTTTCTCTCCTCAAAATTACTGCCGTGACATCGGACAATTCTGTAGACTTTCTGTTCTCAATTTTGTACTTTAGATAAGGAAAATCATCATGGATTCAACAGTTGCCGCCGCTTCCGTAATCGCCGCCGCTTTGGCAGTAGGTTTAGCCGCAATCGGCCCTGGTATTGGTCAAGGAAATGCAGCAGGTCAAGCTGTAGAAGGTATTGCTCGTCAGCCTGAAGCAGAAGGCAAAATCCGCGGCACCTTGCTGTTGAGTTTGGCGTTTATGGAAGCGTTGACAATTTATGGTTTGGTCGTAGCCCTAGTGCTATTGTTTGCCAACCCCTTCGCATAATAATTTGAAATTTTAGATTTGAGGTTTTGGAGGGTTATTCTAATCCAAAATCTCAAGTCTAAATTCGATTAAGCGAATTAGATGGAAGCCGTCAAAAAATCATGATGCACTGGACAGTATTACTAGCAGTTGAAGAAGCGGCAAAGGAAGGGGGACTGTTTGATTTAGATGCTACGCTGCCTCTGATGGCGGTGCAGTTTTTAATTCTCGTCGCAGTCTTGAATGTAATTTTTTACAAGCCGCTCAGCAAGTCAATTGACGATCGCGCTGATTACATTCGGAACACCCAAATCGCAGCCAAAGAACGCTTGGCAAAGGCTCAGCAACTAGCGCAGGAGTATGAGCATAAACTGGGAGAAACTCGCAAGCAGTCTCAATCAGTAATTGCTGCGGCTCAAGCTGAGGCTCAAAAAATTGGGTCAGCAAAAGTCGCTGAGGCTCAACAAGAAGCTCAAGTGGCGCGAGAAAAAGCAGGACAAGAAATCGAGCAGCAAAAGCAAGAAGCTATGCGCTCGCTAGAGCAACAAGTAGATGCTCTGGGCCACCAAATTCTCGAAAAGCTATTAGGGCCGTCGCTGGTCAAATAGCGAGACCGAAAAGTTTGAGATTGTGGATGCAATCTTAAATTTAACGTCGGTTCACCAAATCTGCACGCGCAATTATGGAAGAGTATCATGGGGACTGTTTTATTGCTAGCCACAGAAGCTAGCGGCGAAGGTGGTTTCGGTTTCAATTTCGATATTTTAGAAACCAATCTGATTAACCTGGTCATTATTATTGCAGTGCTGTTTTATTTCGGGCGCGGCTTTTTAGGTAAAATCCTAACTGAGAGGCGATCGGGCATCGAAGAGGCGATTAGAGAAGCAGAAAAACGCCAAAAAGATGCAGCAGCAGCTCTATCAGAGCAACAGCAAAAATTGACTGAAGCACAAGCAGAAGCGGCACGAATTCGTGCCACGGCTGAAGAAACCGCAAAGAAGGCAAAAGAAGCAATTCTAACTCAAGCGGCGCAGGAAGTTGAACGCATGAAAGCAACAGCAGGTCAAGAGTTGGAAGCGGAGCGCGAAAGAGCGATCGCCCAACTGAGATCTGCTGTCGTATCAATGGCAATGGCAAAGGTGGAAAGCCAGTTAAAAGCTAGCTTGGACGAAAACGCCCAAAACCACTTAATCGATCGCAGCATTGCGTTACTGGGAGGCTAAAAAGTGAGTATCGTTAGCACAGCAGTCTTACAGCCTTACTCATCTGCCTTGATGTCACTGGCTCAGTCCAGCAATCTCTCAGAGAAGTTCGGCGAAGACATTCGTTCTTTGCTTAGCCTACTAGAAAGTTCCGAAGATTTGCGTCAATTTTTAGCTAATCCGCTGATTAAAGCTGATGCTAAAAAAGCCGTGATTAAGCAAATAGCGGGTGAAGAAATGAACCCCTTGATGCACAACTTTTTGAAGCTGTTAGTAGACAAAGGAAGAATTCTTTTTTTAGAAGGAATTGGTCAACAATACTTGGCAAAGCTCCGAGAACTCAACCAAACAGTATTGGCTGAAGTTACATCGGCAGTCCCGCTTTCAGATGCTCAACAGCAGACTGTTCGCGAGAAGGTGCAGGCGATGGTCAGCGCTCGAAGCGTAGAAATTGAAACCAAAATTGACGCAGATTTAATCGGCGGTGTGGTAATCAAAGTAGGCTCTCAAGTAATTGATGCCAGCCTGCGGGGACAATTGCGCCGTCTGGGACTTCGCTTGAATTCTTAATTGAAGGAAGAAGAAAGAAGGAAGAAGGAAGAGGGAAGAGGGAAGAGGGAAGAGGGAAGAGGGAATTAATTTGTGTTTGAGATTAGTTAGTTCCCCATCCTGGCGATCGAATCCCAATTCTTGACTTGCGGAAAACATCGACCGACAACTGACAACTGACAACTGACAACTGACACATAATAATTAACATGGCAGCAATCAGACCTGACGAAATTAGCAGCATTATTCGCCAGCAAATTGAACAGTACGACCAAGATGTAAAAGTCTCTAACGTCGGTACTGTTTTGCAAGTAGGCGACGGCATTGCGCGGATTTATGGCTTGGATAAAGCTATGTCCGGCGAATTGCTAGAATTTGCCGATGGCACCGTGGGCATCGCACTGAACCTCGAACAAGATAACGTGGGTGCAGTGTTGATGGGCCAAGGCCTCGGCATTGAAGAAGGTTCCGCAGTTACTGCTACTGGCAGAATTGCTGAAGTTCCCGTTGGTGAAGCAATGTTGGGACGGGTAGTTGATGCTTTGGCGCGTCCCATTGACGGCAAAGGCGAAATTAAAACTACTGAGACTCGCTTGATTGAATCTCCGGCACCTGGTATCGTTTCTCGCCGTTCTGTTTACGAACCGATGCAAACAGGGATTACCGCTATTGATGCGATGATTCCAGTGGGAAGAGGACAGCGGGAATTGATTATTGGCGATCGCCAAACAGGCAAAACTGCGATCGCGATCGACACAATCATCAACCAAAAATCGGAAAACGTAATTTGCGTTTACGTGGCGATCGGTCAAAAAGCTTCTACAGTAGCTAACATCGTCAACGTCTTGCAAGAAAACGGCGCGATGGACTACACAATCGTCGTAGCAGCCAACGCTAGCGACCCCGCCACCCTGCAATACTTAGCACCTTACACCGGTGCTAGCTTAGCCGAGTATTTCATGTACAAAGGCCGGCACACTTTGGTCATTTACGATGACCTTTCCAAGCAAGCACAGGCTTACCGCCAAATGTCCTTGTTGCTACGCCGTCCTCCGGGTCGTGAAGCATATCCTGGAGACGTTTTCTATCTGCACTCTCGCTTGCTAGAACGCGCTGCTAAATTGAGCGACGATTTGGGCGAAGGCAGCATGACAGCTTTGCCAATTATCGAAACCCAAGCTGGTGACGTTTCTGCTTACATTCCTACCAACGTAATTTCGATTACCGACGGTCAAATCTTCCTTTCTTCTGACTTGTTTAACTCTGGTTTGCGTCCAGCAGTAAACCCCGGTATTTCGGTATCGCGGGTAGGTTCTGCGGCTCAAACTAAGGCAATGAAAAAAGTAGCCGGTAAGGTGAAATTGGAATTGGCGCAGTTTGAAGAACTGGCAGCATTTTCTCAGTTTGCTTCTGACTTGGATAAAGCTACTCAGAATCAATTGGCGCGGGGTCAACGCTTGCGGGAACTGTTGAAACAGGACCAAAGTTCGCCTCTGCCGATGAACGAACAAGTGGCTATCATCTATGCCGGTATTAACGGCTACATGGATGATATCGCTGTGGAAAAAGTCACCAAGTTTACTGTTGGTTTGCGCGATTATTTGCGGACTAGCAAGCCGAAGTACGGCGAAATCGTTCAAGGCGGAAAGGCCTTGACTGATGAAGCTGAGAAGCTGCTGAAAGAAGGCATTGCGGAATACAAGCAAAGTTTCTTGGTTTCTGCGTAATTAGTCATTAGTCATCAGTCATTAGTCATCAGTCATCAGTCATTAGTTATTGGTTAAGTAACTAATGATTGATGATTGATGACTGGAAGCTAAAGTAAAGACGTTAAAAAATTACCAACTTAAAACTGATGGCTGGGAACTAAGAACTCAGAAATAAAAGCTAAGGAAAAAGGAGAAATTTATGGCAAATCTGAAAACTATTCGCGATCGCATTAAGTCGGTCAAGAACACTAAAAAGATTACAGAAGCGATGCGTTTGGTGGCTGCTGCTAAGGTGCGCCGCGCTCAAGAACAGGTGACTGCTACTCGACCTTTTGCCGATCGCCTCGCAGAGGTATTATACGGTTTGGCAGAACGCTTGCAGTTTGAAAACCTGGATTTGCCGCTGCTGAAAAAACGCGAAGTCAGAACAGTGGGACTTTTGGTTGTTTCGGGCGATCGGGGTTTGTGCGGCGGCTACAACAACAACATCATCAGATACGCCGAAAATCGCGCCAAGGAAATCAAAGCTGAAGGCTTAGAGTACAAATTCGTGTTAGTAGGCCGCAAAGCTACTCAGTATTTCCAGCGCCGCGAACAGCCGATTAAAGAGACTTACATGAACTTGGAACAAATTCCGACAGCACCGGAAGCAGCGCTAATTGCTGATGAATTGCTGTCTTTGTTCCTGTCAGGAACTGTAGATAGAGTTGAGCTAGTTTACACTAAGTTTGTGTCGCTAATTAGTTCGCGTCCAGTAATTCAAACCTTGCTGCCCCTCGACCCTCAAGGTTTGGAAACTCCCGATGATGAAATCTTCCGCCTGACATCGCAAGGCGGACAGTTTCAAGTATCGCGGGAGAAGGTTACTTCACCTATGAAGAGTTTGCCACGGGACATGATTTTCGAGCAAGATCCGGCGCAAATTCTGGAGGCTCTTTTGCCTTTGTATTTGAACAACCAATTGCTGCGGGCATTGCAAGAATCTGCTGCTAGCGAGTTGGCTGCACGGATGACGGCGATGAATAATGCTAGTGAGAATGCTAGTGATTTGATCCGTAGTTTGACGCTGACTTATAACAAGGCGCGGCAAGCGGCAATTACCCAGGAAATTCTGGAAGTTTCCGGCGGTGCTGAGGCTTTGAACGGTTAGGTTAGGGTTGACAATTTGTTGATTTTATGCTATGCGTCTGGGGGAACTCAGGCGCTATTTTTTGTGTTTTGAGTAGTCGTAGGGTGCGTGGCTGTGGCAATTCCGGGTATTGACAAATATCTTATCGCGACGCACCCTACCGCGATAATCTAGCGGAAGTCGCGATCGCTAAATAAAAAGTTAGAATAATGTATGAAGGCTTTACAGAAGTGTAACTATTAAAGCGATCGCCCTGATTGCCAATAACGACATTACCCACTAATCTGAACATTAGTTTTAGCAATGCCACACACTCAATGCAATCAAACTCTAGTGGTAGTTCTGGAATTCCCCAGCAACTATCACCCGAAATGGAACAAAAAATCCTCTATGGAGAGCGTCGCCCTGCCAACTCGGATAGGATAGTAGGAGCGCATTCACCGAAAATCAAAACCAGTCCAGATTTTATATTTGCTTCTCTTACCAATAATCCAGATAGTACAACAACAGCTTTCGATCTAATCAAACGATTTCCTGATGGCACTTTTTCCCGGAAAAAGCGGAGGTCTACTTTTGCGCCTGACAGTTGGAGTGATGAAAAAATAATCGATGCAACTAAGCAAGTTGCTAGCACCATTGCTGTTAATACGAATACTCAGGGTGCTACGTTGCACAGGCAAACAGTCGATGGAGTAGAGTGGGAAGTAATCAAGGACTCGATCGGAAACGTGATATCTTCTTACCCTACTGGTGGCATACCAACAACTAATTTTTGACGAGGAGTTACTCAGATGACTTTCGCACAGCTAGATGAATATTTAAACCAGGAATTCTCGCCGGATAATTGGTCAGATCATGGTGTTATATATGCTGTTGAACAAGTGCAAAAACTGACACCTGCTGATTGGGAAGAACTCAAATCTTGTTGGTACAATCGCCCCCAAGAATGGCAATTGCGCTGCGCCGAAATTATTTCCGATGCTGACTCCCAACAAGCAATTCCGTTGTTGCTAGAAATGCTTGAGACACCGGATGATGAGCTTACCCTCACCGCAGCAGATTCTTTAAGGTCGATCGATGCAGCCAAAGAAAATTTAGATCTGAGTCTTGATGTTTTAAAACGCTTGCAAATTCTTTCTCAAAATAGTCCGATCGCTCAAATTATTGTTAATGAATTGCTTAAAAAATTGCCAGTGAGATTGTGAATGCAAACAGTAATTGCTACTTCATGCCGATCGCCTATTTGATTATGACTCAATCTCCCCCGACAGTATCGATCGATCGCATCCTCGAACAAAATCGTAAATCCGTACTGGCTTGGGTGAAAAATACATTATCGGCTCAAACCACCGTACCACAAGACTTTAACTGGCTGTTGTTAGCCGATGTTTCGTCTGCGAAGGCTCGAAAAGGTGAAAATAATGCGGGTTTATTCGATCGCACTTGGGCAGAAGTAGCAACCGCAATTTACGATCGACTAGCAGAAGCGGCGGAACAGAAAAAACCGGGTAGTGGGGAATCGGTGAGGATTTCTTCAATGATGTTGCGGGCTGGGGCGATCGCAAAATACGGAATAGTTCCCAACGATTCAGTTCTGGACGTGAACTTAATCCTACAATGGTTTTGGGATAATATCAAAGATTCGCGGGAAGATGTGGAACAAAAGGCTGGAAATTGGCAAACGCTTCCTATTGAAGAAATACGAGAGTTAAGACAGCTTAAAAATCGGTTGAAAGTTATCGCAGCACTCGCGAGTAGTGATAAATATGTTTTGGATGAAGAACTCAAAGCTTGGCTTTTGTTACGAGAGAAATTGCCGTAACGAGGTGAGTTTGTTTAATCTAACAGAAATCCTGGTTTGATTAGACATCGCGGCCCGGTGTACCGTGTAACAGCCGAGGATACCAAGATCAAGCAACAGAAATAGTACGACCATCGGATAAATCGACTGTTAGCGCGTTGTCTGTATGATTAACGATCGGGATTTTCTACACGGTGCAGCGTTCTTAAGGTTAATTAACTATGGATGCAGGATTACCATCACCCATGCTTTTGCAATACACCAGTCAATATACTTAGTGGAAAGTGATAGCAGTAAGTCGGCTATTCTGTTCAAGGTTTCTAAGAAAGCCACTTCTGCATGGTCTTTCACCTTGAGCGCTCAGGAAAAATCTGCTCTAGCTACTGTGTATGATAAGTATCCTGACTTTTCGACATTTATAGCGCTAGTCTGTCACAAAGATGGTATCTGCTGCATAGCTGAAGAGCAATTTTGGAGTATAGTGGATCAAAATGCAGATATTAGCGATCAACACATATCTGTGTCTAGGCGACCTCAAGGAAGTTATCATGTAAGTGGTCCAGGCAGGCAGCAGATGAATCAGACTGTACCTCAGAATGATTGGCCTCGCGTAGTTTTGTAAAATAAATAAAAAAACCGCCATGAGTAAGATTCCGATTAAAAATGATGAATATTGTATCAACAATTTTCTTGACAGGATTAAGAGCAAACTTGGAAACACAGAAGCAGAGCAGTTAAAGCAAGCTGCTGTTGAAATTGTTCAAAATTGCGTTGATGTTTACTCAACAACATTTGGCTCTGGTGATGTTGGTGCTACAGGAACAGGTATTGTTAGCAATCATCATAAAGGTAAAATACCTTATGGTACGACTGGACTAATCTATGGCAAAGTCCAAAGCGGCAAAACTAATACTACCATTGCTACGCTGGCACTTGCTGAAGCTAATAAATTCCGTTGCTTCATTGTATTAACATCTGATAATACATGGCTAGGTAAACAAACAGCAGATCGTTTCGCCAATCAGATTAAAGGTGGCCCTGTTGTCTTTAATTGGGAAGAATGGAGAAGTGAACCCACAGAATTTGCTACTAATCAACTGCATGACTATATCAATGATACTGGTGTTGTCTTAGTATCCACAAAAAATGTGCGTCACCTTGAGAACTTGCTGAAGGTTCTAAAGTCTGCTAAAGCCAGTAGCGTACCCACTCTTATCTTTGATGATGAGGCTGACAATGCTAGTCTAAATACCAACGAAGCCAAGAAAGCTAAAAAGGGGGGGAATACGGTTCCTGATAGTAAGATATTTGAATTAATAGCCAAAATTCGGCAACAAGTTGCTAATCACATATATTTACAAATTACAGCTACCCCTCAAAGCTTGTTGTTGCAAAATCTCGATCACCCCTGTAAACCCGCCTTCTGTGTACTTTCTAAACCAGGCAATGCTTATATAGGAGGAGACATTTTTTTTGAAGCAAATAGCCAACATTGCTGTACGGTGAAAGCCGAAGAGCTGGATCAGTTAAAAAAACAGGGAGGAAAAATCAACCCTGGAGATAATTGGGATATGCCGCCAAAGCTGAAATTAGCTTTGTGCTGTTTTTTCGTGGGTTCAATATACAAAATGAAATCAGCAAAAGATATAGATGCTAAGTATTCTTTTTTAGCTCATATTGACCACAAGCGGATTACTCACAGCACGTTGGAAAAGGTTATTCGCAGCTTTGTTGTAGAGCTTGACAAAGCTCTGCGAGCTAAATCATCTGTCACAAAGCGAGAGGATGCACTTAAGTGGTTAAGTGAAGCTCATGCGGAGTTAAGCAAAACAGCTTCTAACTTACCACCTCTCAATGACCTTGTTGTGGAGCTAGAGTATCAGTTACGAAATACTATACCAAAAGTTATTGATGCCACCAATCCAGATAAGGAACCAAAATACAGCCCAGGTATAAACATTCTAATTGGAGGAAACCGCTTGGGGCGTGGTGTAACTATTGAAGGATTGATGATTACTTATTACGGGCGTGATGCCAAGCAAAAGACGATGGACACGGTTCATCAGCACGCACGAATGTTTGGTTATCGCCAGGAATTGCTAGATGTTACTCGCCTCTTTTTACCCGAACATATTTTAGAGGATTTCCGCGCTATCCATGAGTCAGATGAGGGTATGCGTCAAGTAATTGATGAGGACACTGGCAAAATTAAGCTTACGCCAGTGTGGGTTGGTCGAAAACTTAAACCAACCCGTGCGAATGTCCTTAATCCAGCAGCCATTGGTGTATTTACCCCAGGATCTTCTATTTACCCCCGCGATCCATTGTGGACAGCTTCTGAAGTTAAAAAACACACAGAAGCACTTGATAAACTTCTGTCTACATTTAAGGTAGATGATGAATACCATGAAGTAGAAATAGACTATTTAATCGAGATTATTTCAGAAATGCCAAGCCGTTCCTGTTCTGGGTATCCCTGGGAAGATGAGCGAGTCAAACAGGCACTTCAAGCAATGAAAGTAGAAGGTATCCATAAGGGTATTCTCAACGTTCGTCGAGGGAAAAATGGTAATGGACTGGACTTGAGCAACCAAACTAATCGACCTTGGGTTTCTAATTTTGCACAAAGTCAGTGGGTAAGTAAGCCCAGACAAAAATACACTGATGTCCCTGTACTCGTTGTTATGTATGAAAAAGGTGAAAAACAAAAGAGTTGGGATGATCAACCTCTCTATTTGCCAACACTGATTCTGCCTAAGAACAAATTTGTCTTTATGTTCAATTACTCAGAGGAATCAGAAGAAGTAGAAGAGCAAAAAGAAGATGAACTAGAATGGGATGATTCAGAGGAAATAGACTAAAATTAATTGATACCACAAGCATCATATAATTCACCATAGGCCGTCTGATAGGAGATAGACTCATGTTCGACTATAAAATTATGGCAATATCCAAAAGCCATCTATGAGCAACTATTCTTCAGGTAATATTCCCAGTGGAGTTGATGTCAATAATCTATCTCAAATCAACTCTCAGCAACGGACACACATTCTCGATAGTGACGCAACTGGGGGAGGTCACGGCCCTGGTAGAGGAATTTCTGGTAAAAGTGAATTTCCCACAGGTTGGAGCGATGAACAGACAATTAATTATATTTCTGAAGTGGTGAAAGACCCTAATTCTATCTGGTTCCGGCAAAATGGAACGCCTGGTGCTAAATACACTAAGAAAGGAAAACCTATAATATGGCAGATTGATGGAACCAGGAACGGTGTTAGCATAAGGGTAATTGTAGAACCATATGGCAGAGGTGTAATCACAGCTTTTCCGACCAATATACCGCCCAATCCGTAGATAATTATTAAGGAGATAGACTCATGTTTGACTATAAAATCGTGGTTAAAAAATTGAATGAAGTCCTTGACAAACTTAAGGAATCTCTCTCAGACACTCAAATAGAATTTCTTCAATCCTACATCAATGCGGGCGAGTGGAATTTGGCATTAGAGACTTTGTGCGATATTCTCATTGAGGAAGAAATACCGATAGATTCAAGGGGTTATGAACTTTTGCAAGAAGTGGGCAATACCTTGAGCATGGAAAAGGAAACGTGGGAGATGCTAAAAGTGCAAGTAACTCCTAGAGAAGGAATAATTAGGAAAATTAGTGCAGCAATGGTCAATCACTATTTATCTGACATAACTGTTGCATGGTTCAATCATCACGAACTACCGCCGGATGAAATGCCCGAATATTTGCCATTAGTTCAGTGGATGAAACAAAACGCCAGCAATCATGGAGATTTGGAGTATTTGAAACTGGCATTTGAATATTTGCTGACACATCCCGATGTGAATTATGAAGATTTTTCTGGTGGCCGTTACCCTTACGATAGCGATGATATCATAGAAATAATTGATTTTATCTACAGAACAATTTGGTCGGATTTACCCGCAGTATCGCTGAGCAATTCCGATGACGTACAACTTGTGTCTATATCGTTAGATGATTGGTGGGCCAGTCGCGAACAATTGCCTGAACTAATCACTTCATCAAAATAGTCTCATTGGTAAAAGACAGAGGTAAAGATGGCAAAAAAAATCTGGATTGTCTACAAAGCCGAAACCATGAGTGCTCCCGGTTGGGAAGAACGCCAACTTATGCCGAGGGGTGGTTTAACTGATATTCTGTGGGAAAACTGGAGTTGGGAAGAAAACCCAATTCTTCCGCAGCCGGGGGACAGAACCCGCGACTACGACAATCTATCTGACTCCGGTAATGGAGTAACTCACGGCAAAGATGGAGACTGGATAGTTACTAGCGTTCACCAGTTTTCTTCCTTTGATACTGACTTGCGAATTTTACTGTGCTACTGTTCTTTCCAACCGATTACTTCTGATTGGGAAGCAATGCAACGAGGTGAGTCTGTGAATCAGATGTTGGAGGCTGTCGAGCAATATTGAGTTGATAAAAATTCATTGCGTCTGGAGTAATTCAGACGCTATCTTTTGAGTTAAAAGATGTAAGCCAAAGTCGTTTTGGTTTTCGTAAATCAGGACTGAAGTCCTTACTACAAACAAATTAATTTAACATAAAACCTGGTTTGATATTAGACTTTGTTCGCGCGATCGTCTAACCACCGCTGAAATGACTTCTGACTTTCTCCAGACGGTTTACCGAGAATGATATTTTTGACGCTGATGTCTTCGTCAAGTTCGGGCCAGTGCATTCCTTCGTTCTCACCAATAAATCGCCAATTATCGCGATCGCCCGGTGTACCGTGTAACAGCCGAGGATACCAAGCTAAAGGAACCGAAATAGTACGACCATCAGATAGATCGACTGTCAGCGCATCATCTGTAATAACTACTTGTTGCGCTTTGGGGATTTCTAGCAATTCAACCATTAAAGAAGTCATTCCAACCTGCTAGCAATTGCTCTTGATTTTCTTCAACAAGTTTCTGAATGTCATTGATTTCTGTACGGCTGAAGCCTTTATTATTTTGAAGGCGAACTGGACTAAGCCAAAATTTAGCTTCTTCTCGATCGCGCTCAACGTGAATGTGCGGTGGTTCATCACGATCGCCTGCATAGCAGAAGAAACGGTATGGGCCAACTCGGAGTAAGGTAGGCATTCAGGCTGATGTCAAAAGCTTACTTCTCTATCTTAGCTTGGACGATCGCCCTACTCTTTCACTACCTCAACCAAATCTTCCACCATCACATCAAACGTCCGCGCCAACTTGAGCA
Organism: Microcoleus sp. A2-C3; assembly: GCF_036706065.1. Taxonomy (NCBI): domain Bacteria; kingdom Bacillati; phylum Cyanobacteriota; class Cyanophyceae; order Oscillatoriales; family Microcoleaceae; genus Microcoleus; species Microcoleus sp. A2-C3. The sequence goes on from NZ_JAUBVX010000020.1 coordinate 82,789, forward strand.
AGCACGTAAAATCAACCATTGCCATCCCCGGAGAACGCGAATAGGTTGTCAGAGTGCTGTAGATCACTCCCGATCGCTCTGAAACCTCTTTTAGCGTCCAACCCTTCTCCGCCGCAAACTCTTTTACCCGCAATCTAATTAAACCCATTGACAGAAAACTAGATTTAGTTTTTAATAGTTTTATCGTAAAAAGCGATCGGCTATTCCTGCACAATTTCCACCAAATCTTCAATCATCACATCAAAGGTGCGAGCCAATTTGTGTATGGAAATGAAGTCAATAGTTGACACCCCCGGACAGCGGGCGTAGTGTCTGACGGTGCTGTAGATGACTCCCGATCGCTCTGAAACCTCTTTTAGCGTCCAGCCTTTCTCAGCAGCGAATTCTCTGACTTTTAATCTAACTAAACCCATACTTGACAACTGATGGTGTACCATCATAAGATGGTTTTATCGTAAAAAGCGATCGTCCTTACGCCTGGAAAACTAAAGGGCGATCGCCTGTTCAAATCAAATTCTTGCTTTCACAGAGGTCAACTACCCGCTTTCCGAGAGTTCAAACACCCGTAAACGACACGTCAACTACTCATCTAAAACAATTACAGACTATGTTAGCAAACTTTTCGCGAAAATCAACCCCCGTTCATCCCTTGAGCCGATTTGCGACTAAAGAGGCGATCGCGCGTCTCCTCAAAATCAAGGTAGAACAAATATATCGCATCGAGCGGTGGCGGCACATCCTTTACGTACACGCCCAAGGCATGAGTCGCTTTGTCAGCTACGCCGACTTACCGCCAATTTTGGGAGTAGAATCGCCCAAAGGTTTAGATTTTGGTTACTGGAAGCGGCGGATGATGAGCAAAAAAGAGAGAAATGCACCGGATTTTTGGGTGGATTTCTATGCACAGAAATTTCATCAAGCTGTTTCGGTTCCAGAATTGTTCGACTGGGGGCGATTGGTGGGAGTCATTAAATTTATGTTGCCTAAAAGATCAGTAGAGTCGCTGCGAAATATTTATGCACAGGAAAAATATGTGCTGGAACATTTCTAATTTGTAGCACAACATTTCAGAAAGGGCGATCGCTAAAATATAATTGGACTACCTAAAATATCGCTAGAAAACAAGCCGAGGAAAAAAACAATGACAACGGAACGCTGGACAGACGAAATGATGGATGATTTGGCTGCCACTGTAGATCGAACGACTCTGAATATCGAACAAACTAATCGCAATGTCGATATGCTGGTAGGCGCTGTCAATGCTCTTTTAGAAAGAGACAGTCAACGGGATGAAGAAATCCGGCGGCGGAATGAGGATTTTCAACAGTACAAATTAGAAAACGACCAGAGATTTAATACTTTGCTCGAAGAAGTCAGATTTTTAATCAGAAAACTGGGAGATAATCAATGAGAGATACTTTGTAGGGTTCGCACAGCACACCTTACCGATCATCCCAACAATTCTCACCGCATCAGTCATAATAGAATTAGCGAACTATCCAAAATTGAGGAAAAATCTATGGTGGCCACAACCAGCGAATTACCTAAAATTGATGAAACACCTGCGATCGCACCCATTGTACGAGATAATCTTACCATAGAAAATTTCATGGCTAATCCGCCAGACAACATGGAATGGGTGGACAGACAAGTCGTAGAGAAAAATGACATGACACTGAAAACTGGTCGAATTCAATCCAAGCTAAGTCGTTGTTGGGGAAATTACAAAGATTCTAGTGGCCAAGGAGGAGAAGTTTATACCGAAGCACCTTGCCGCACAAACCAACAAATTCGCCGCCCCGATGTAGCTTATCTCACACCCGAATTAGCCGCACAATTCGGCGATGTTCCAACTTTACCGCAGAGTTTCCCTTTACTTGCCGAAATAGTTTCGCCCACAGATATTGCTGAAAATGTATTTCTCAAAGCACAAGAATATTTGGCATCTAGCTGTCAAGAAGTCTGGATAGTTTTGCCTGACAGTCATTTAGTATTTGTGGTCAATTATAATCAAATATTGGGATTTCGAGCCGGCGAAACAGTTAGAACTCAACAAATTCTCGCAGATTTTAGCATTGCCGTTGATGAATTGTTAGCTTAAAATATTAAATTATACCAAATAGGGCTAAATTACTACCTTTACTCTTTTAGTCCGCGAAGGCGGACTTCGTTTGTATAGCCCCGAATTCTATTCGGCGGGCATTATTGATACACACATACTGACTAATCCCATTATCGGAGCGAACCGCCATGTCAGACGACTTTTCCCTAGACGACCTTTTAAACAAAAGTTACGATGCTTTCAAAGACGCTGAAAATCAAGTGGGACAGTGCAATGTTTTAGTCATCGGGAAAACTGGAGTTGGCAAAAGTACCCTGATCAATTCGGTTTTTCGCCAGCGCTTAGCAGAAACCGGAGTGGGCCGCCCCGTAACTCAAGGAATCCGCCAATATACAAAACCAAGTTGTCCGATTACAGTCTACGATACTCCCGGACTCGAACTCAATGCCGAACAAATTAAAGTTATTCAGCTCAACGTTGCTAAACTAATTGAAGACCAAAGACTCCTGCATCCAAAAGAACACATTCACGTAATCTGGTACTGCATCAATCACAGTGCTAATAGAATAGAATCTGTGGAGGAAAGCTGGCTAAAAGAAATGGAAGTCAAAGATGTACCTGTGATTTTAGTGCTGACTCAGACTACCTCTAAAAAGCCTAGCGAGTTTTTCAAGCAACTAGAACACATGAATTTGCCAGTCAGTCAAATCATCCCTGTGATGGCTGAACCGGAAGAAATTGATGAGGATTATACAGTAAAATCTCACGGTTTAGATAAGTTGGTAGATGCAACTTTTCAATTGCTGCCGGAAGTCGCTAAAAAAGCTTTTGTTAAAGAACAAATTGCTAATGTTGCGCTCAAATCTGACATGGCGTTTAAGTATGTAACTGGTTATGTTGCCGGTTCTGCGATTGTTGGTGCGACTCCTGTACCATTTGCTGATGCGCCGATTTTGATGGCGATGCAAACGGCAATGATTGCTAATATTACTGTGATTTTTGGAATGCCCTTTGATAAGGGGTTTGTTTCGGCGATGCTGTCTGCGATTAGCGGTGCTGGCGGGGTTACTGCTGTTGGTAGAAGTATTGTTACTAATTTGATTAAAATGATTCCGGGTGCTGGTACTATTGTTGGCGGTGCTATCTCCGGTGCAACGGCGGCAACTCTCACGCTTGCTCTCGGTTTGGCTTACATTGAGGTGCTGAAAGCTTATATGAAAGCTCAGATTAATGGGGAACAACTTTCTTTGCAGCAGTTGACAAAGATGTTTGTGGATTTGTACAAGGATTATGCAACTTCGGGGCGTAAAACTTTGAAGGATGACAAACCTAAGCCACCGAATCAAATTAATATTGAGTAGATTGGTTATAGGGCCTAGGGCATAGGGCATTGGTTAGTTTCAATTACCAATTACCAATTACCAATTACCTATTACCAAAGAATGATATAATATCAGTGAATTCTGCAAAAGGGAGTAAATGGCTATGGTAATGACAGCCGTTTTATCAGAAAATGTTTCTCTAGAAGACTTCATCGCTAATCCCCCCGACGATATGGAATGGGTGGACGGGCAAATATCGGAGAAAAATGGTATGACAGTAAAACACAGTCGAATCCAATCTAGACTAGATTTTTCTTGGAGAAGTTACAAGATATCTAGCGGACAAGGTGGCGAAGTTTATACGGAAGTTCCTTGTCGCACTGACAGGCGAGTGCGTCGCCCTGATGTTGCTTATTTGACTGCTGAACTTGTTGCTGAATATGGCGATGTTCCTACTTTTCCTCAAAGTCCGCTGTTAATTGCGGAAATTGTTTCTCCTACTGATGTTGCGGAAGATGTTTTTCTGAAAGCACAAGAGTATTTAGATTCTGGTTGTTTGGAAGTTTGGATTGTTTTTCCAGAAAGTCGCTGGATATTGATTATGACTCAATCTCAAAAGTTAACTTTTAACTGGGATTCTACAATCAGCACTCAGCTAGTATTGCCGGGTTTTAGTGTTGCTGTTGATGAGTTGTTGGGTTGATGGCAAATATTAGTTATACCATTTATAAAAAGTCTTGCTACAAAATAATAGTTGGGCGGAGTGAAACAGAGGATTATTTGTACGGGCCCGAAGTGCAAGGTGCGTCGCGGTGAGATTGTCGATATAATTTAGGGATTTTTCATGGCGACGCACCCTACCACTAGGTAATTAGGTTCTGCGTCTAGGACTGAATTTGTGAGAAAATGCTTGACAAAATGCCGTAGGTTGCGGGGCAGGACGCGATCGCCCATTCAGCCAATTAATGAAAATTATTAGCAATAAATAATGTAGTTGTCAACTTGCACAGAATCACCAACAGCGGTAAAATACTGATTGCTTTGTTTGTAAATCTACCCTAGATTCCAATTGGGAATTAAAACCAATAATCGAAATATGTCTCAAACTTACACCGTTGAATTACTTCACCAAGGCAGCACCTATAGCGTAGAAGTGCCGGAAGATCAACCAATTTTGCAAACTGCGATCGCCGCTGGGATTGATTTGCCGAACTCTTGCAATTCGGGGGTTTGTACTACTTGCGCTGCTAAAGTTATTGAGGGTCAAGTTAAGCAAGTTGATTGCATGGGCGTTAGTCCCGAACTTCAGGCCGAAGGTTATGTGTTACTGTGCGTTTCTTTTCCCCGATCGCACTTGAAGATAGAAACCGAAAAAGAAGACATTGTGTACGATCGCCAGTTCGGTAAATCCTAGGACTAAGCTAAAATTTACTTAAGTACCGAAGTACCGATCGCGGTAAAACCACTATGGATCACAAGATGACCACCCATTTCATTTCCGCAGAAGTTGACCTCCGCGACACCGCCGAAGAATTGCACTCAGCCATTGAAACTGAACTGCAAAAGCACGGCGAACCCCTGCGCTGGGCAGTCACAGACGTGGATATCGATCGGCAAAAGGCTGTGGTAGAAGGTTACGTGCTCGTGGAAGCATCCCCCGCAACAGCGTGAAGCCCCGCCCTTTAACAGTGGTTTTGATAGTCCCCACAGGCGTTGGAGCCTCGATTGGGGGCTTTGCAGGCGATGCGCTGCCCGTTGCTAGGGCGATCGCCCAAATTTCCGATACGCTGATTACTCACCCCAACGTCCTCAACGGTGCTCAACTTTATTGGCCAATACCTAACGCCCTCTACGTCGAAGGTTACGCCCTTGACAAATTTGCAGCCGGATGCTGGGGCCTGCAACCGGTACATCAAAATCGCATTGGCTTAATCATGGATTGTGCGATCGAACCGGAGTTACAATTGCGCCACTTGCAAGCCGTTGATGCTGCTAGAGCCACATTAGGTTTGAACATAACTGATTGTATTTTGACCGATCGCCCTTTGCAAGTAGAATTACGTACTTCAGAATCCGGGGCATCCTGGGGGACGATCGGCAATCCCGACAGTTTACTACGCGCCGCCGAAAAATTGATCCGACAAGCAAAAGTCCAGGCGATCGCAGTTGTAGCCAGATTTCCCGAAGATGAAGGCAGCCTCGCCCTCGAAAACTACCGCCACGGCAAAGGAGTTGACCCCCTCGCCGGCGCGGAAGCTGTGATCAGTCACCTGATTGTTAGAACATTTAAAATCCCCTGTGCTCACGCTCCGGCTTTGTTGCCACTACCCCTCGATCCGCACCTGTCCCCGCGATCGGCTGCCGAGGAAATCGGTTATACTTTCTTACCTTGCGTGCTCGCGGGCCTCAGCAAAGCTCCCCAGTTTACAACGCAGAAAGCCCAGGAAGACAGCCAATTATCAATTACTGCCGATCGAGTCGATGCGGTGGTGATACCCGCCACAGCGTGCGGTGGCAGTGCTATTCTGAGTTTAAGCGGGCGATCGACAGTACAAATCATCGCTGTGGGTGACAACAAAACCCAGATGCGGGCTACTCCAGAAAAACTCGGAATCAAAGCTTTGCAGGTAAACTCATATTTAGAGGCGATCGGCGTATTGGTCGCTTTACGAGCCGGCATCAGTCCAGCTTCCTTGGGTGCAGACATCTCCTCCCTGCGGTGTTTGTCTGACTCTACTAAACAAATCTAAAACCTAAAACCTAAAATATAAAATAGATTAAGTGTCAGAAAAAATTCCCGAAAATCCCGAAATTGAACCGTTGACGCGCACTCAAGTTTTAGTAGCAATGGGCGTGACAGCAATTATGTTGCTGGCGGTAGCTAAATTGTGGTTGATATTTGGATCGGTATCGCTTTTGCCCGTCAAATTGATCGTAATGGATTTGCTCACAGGATGTGCGATCGGACTGGCGATTACAGGCGGTAGTGCGATCGTTTATCGCCTTTGGCCAGGTTATCGCCGGAGTGCTGACATTTACTTAGAAGTAGTCCTCAAACCCCTATTTTGGCCCGATTTAATTTGGCTGGGATTGCTGCCGGGACTTAGCGAAGAATTGCTATTTCGAGGTGTAATGCTGTCTGCTTTGGGATTGAATCTTACTGGTTTAGTTTTATCGAGTTTTTCCTTCGGCATTCTGCACTTGGGAGGAATGGATCAGTGGCCTTATGCTGTTTGGGCGACGGCTGTCGGATTGCTGTTGGGTTACAGTGTTTTAGCTACGGGGAATTTGTTGGTGCCAATTACGGCTCATATCTGCACGAATTTGATTTCTAGCTGTGTTTGGAAGTGGGAACACAGTATGGTGAAGCGGTAGATCAAGTGGCGATTGGTTTGATCGTTCGGACTTTAGTCCTTATAATTAGAGGACTAAAGTCCGAACGATCGAACCTTTTTTATTGCGGGTAATTTATGGGACATGACATCAATTGACTTTTGAGCTGCTCAAACCGCCGAATCCGATCTTTGTTAAGGCAGTTGATAACTGCTCGATCGCACAATCAATTCACCTTGGCTGGGGTTGCGGCTGAAAATAAAAGCTCCTTCTTGAGTTTCGCCACTTGACAAAAAATTAACTTGCTGGTCTCCCGATTCTAAGACTTCGCCGTTGACGCGCAGTTCAGCTATAACTTGCACTGATTCGACCGTTTCGCCGCCCGTGTTAGTAACCGTAAACGGCACGTAAAATTGCCCTTGGGTTTCGCGAATTGGCGCGTTGCGAGTCACAGAAATTACTGGAGGTTCCTGTTTTTTAGTCGCCCAGTTATAGAGTACGAGTCCGGTGAGGGAAGACAGGATCGAACAGGCGATCGCAAATGTCACCCATTCAGCAAGAGTTCTTTTTTGTGGCTGTTCCTTCTTACTTTCACTCATACTGCTAACCTACCCGCCGCGCCACCAATTGTCGCCGGCAATCCCAATACTAACGTATAGCCCAACCAAACCGACCACGGATCGTCAAAACTGAGTTTGTGGAAGAAAAATAGCATAAATGCAGAAGCAGCCAGCGATACTAAATACGCCATCACAGTCTCGCTGAGGGGACTCTGAAAAATTCCTTGCTGCTGCTGGCGTTTTGCTTGATAAGTAAAGTCGGCTGCAAATACAATACCGTAGGAAATTAGCAGCGAAACGGCGATAATTGCTAATTGCCAAGGCGGCGAAATAGCGGCGGCTAGCATGGGAATTTCGTCAGTTGGGGCGATGTTGAAAGCAATGATCATCGCGCCGATTAAAGTAGCGCCGATATCTGCTAAAGTGGGATTAATCATCGGTTCGCTGTCGCTGTCTGAGCTTTCATAGCGATCGCCGCTCAAGAAACCGCTTGCCAGGGCCACTCCCAAGGAAAACGGCAAACCTTCAAAGACGATTTTACCCAAAGTTTCTTGCAGCGGAGTCTCCAGCGTAATTTCCCTGAGCAAAAACAGGATAAAAGCCGCGCAGACAATGCCAATCGCGATCGCTTCTACGGTATCGATTGCAGCGTCTGGCCAGCGGATGTTCTTAGTTTTGCGAAAACCTTCGGTGCGAGTCAGCAATAAAACGACGAGAAAAGTAGTTACAATGGCGATCGACATTTGTGCTGGTTTAGTAGAGGAACCGATCCACCAAACCTCCATCGTATAAAGCAGCGGAATCCCGAACAAAAATCCGCCCGATGCACCTCGAATGATGTCGTGTAGTTCATTTGACCACTGATTTTTGCGTCTTTTTGACTTGTTCATGTTTTAGTGAAAACGCGCCTCAAAAAATTGGAAAATCAACTATTTTTAAAACATTATCAAATAGAATACCAGATTTGTTGTATTTTTTCTCTAACTTGCGTCCAGTCGCTAGCGGTTAAAATTCCCAATCGACGATTGACCAAACGCTTTTCTATTGTGTTCACCTTATGCAGCCGAACCACTGACAACCGCAGCAAACCTGCCTGTTAGTATTCTACAATCTCAACATCACAAACAGTCCTACTTATTTGACTTGTCACTCGTGCAACAACAATATCTTCATCTCCTGTATCCAAAAGTACCAGCACTGGACGGAGTTTGGATGTTGTTACATCAGCAAAAGGTAGTGCTAGTAAGAGAACTTCTCCTGATTGATAATTTGGCATATTTCAAATATTGTCATAGATAGCATCTTCCTCGCTGTAGCCCGCCAATAATTGCTCAGCAGCAAGACGATGCCAAGCTGTATTTTCCTCTTCTGTGTCAGTTGGTTCTTGCACCAGAACAATAACTCTGACTTCTTGGTTAGCTGCCAAGTCTTTTAAGATGGTATCGGGAAATTCGATTTTCCCTTCATCTGTGACTTTTGCTGGAAACTCGTAGGCTTTCATGATTGTTTTAATCAGTATTTTACATAAATTTATGAAAGCAGTTATAGTGCAAGCTGAATTTCGGCTGATTCTCCCAAAGCTTCATTAAAAAAAATTAGTTTTCCTTGACTATCTGCACCTAATAGTTGATTGGCATTGAGTAATTCAATTCCATAAATAGTACCGTCGGGGGCAATGTCCACATTCATTTGATCGCTAACCTGGATAGTTTCTACCTGTGCATTTTTTTCTTTCAGGTATATATAAGCTACGTTGTATCTCGGAGCGTAAGTTAGTTTCACGGAAACTTCCTGCTCATTTGCCAAATATCTCGATGTAGCAGCGAATAGCTGACTTGACATCAGCTAAGGCTTCCTCATAGGTGTCACCTTCACCAACTACGGCTCCTTTGATGCCAAGGGGATAGGCTACATAACCGTCGGGATGTTTTTCAATGATGATTCTAAAATGTTTCATCTTTCCCTCTTTATTTTTATACTAACTTAATTCACCACAGACGTGCGATCGCATAAGCATCAAAAATAACATCAACGCTCAAAACGGGTATCTGTTCCGCCATAGATTGGGCAATTATCAGCCTGTCAAATGGATCGCGGTGATGCAAAGGCAGTGAAGCCATAACCTCAATGTGATCGAAACTTATTTCCAGTATCTCAATTCTATTAACTGCGATCTGCTGCTTGACAAACTCCATAAAAGGCATACTAAAATTTAGCCTGCCTATGCTGTGCTTAATCGCCATTTCCCAGACGCTAGCTGTACTGAGGAGAATATTGTTATCTCCTTTGTTAATTAGCGATCGCCATGTTATACTCAGCCTTGAACTGTTTGTCCTGTACCAAATAAAGGCATGAGTGTCCAACAACAGCCTCATTCCATGTACTCCTTAAACTCTTCTAGCGGTTCATCAAAATCATCGGACATCCAAACCATTCCTTTAGCACTTCCTGGTTGTCGATCGGGTTTAGCTTGTTTGGGTATCCCTACCAATTTTACAACAGGCTGGTTATCTTGAGTAATCTCAACTTCTTCGCCTCTCATCGCCGCTTCGATTAATTCCAGAAGCTTTTCTTTTGCCTCAACAACATCTACTTGATACATAACTCGTGCCTCATTACTATCAATTTCCAACATCACTATTCTAACTCAATACGATAAATCCTCTTCCTCCAAATCAACAGCCTGCACTTCCAGATCATCAGAATCATCAGACTCCAACTGAGTCGGTGTAGCCGGAATCGCTGCAATTATTGCATCAATTACCTTCCCCACTGGAATAATTTCTATCCCTAATTCTGGTACGGATTGATTCTTAGGAATAATCGCCCTTTTGAAACCCAATTTCGCCGCCTCCCTCAGTCGTAACTCTAATTGGGAGACTGGCCGCACCTGTCCTCCCAAACCAACTTCTCCGAGCAAAACTGTGCGCGCATCAATTACCCGATCGCGAAAACTGGCCACAATTGCGATCGCAACTGCCAAATCCGACGCCGGTTCCTCCACCTTCAGCCCGCCCACCGACGCCAAAATCACATCTAACTTAGATAAAGGAATGCCCACCCTTTTCTCCAAAACAGCTAAAATTTGCTGCAATCTACCATTATCCACACCCGTAGTAGTGCGACGCGGCGCACCAAAACTCGCAGGGCTGACTAACGCCTGAATCTCCACTAAAATTGGTCTAGTTCCCTCACAAGCAACCGTTGTCGAAGTACCAGGCGAAAATTCATCTTTATTGCCCAAAAACAACTCCGACGGATTATCTACTTCTCGCAAACCGTTTGCTACCATTTCAAAAACACCGATTTCATGAGTAGCGCCAAAACGGTTTTTCATCGATCGCAAAAGCCGATGAGAAGCAAAGCGATCGCCCTCAAAATAAAGTACAGTATCTACTAAATGTTCTAAAACCCGTGGGCCCGCCAAAGATCCATCCTTAGTAACATGACCAACCAGAAATAAAGTAATATTTTCCCTTTTCGCAACCTGCATCAAAGCAGACGTACATTCCCGCACCTGAGCCACAGAACCAGGAGCCGATGTTAATTTAGCAAAATAAATAGTTTGAATGCTATCAATCACTGCCACATTCGGTTTCAGCGCTTCCAACTCCCGCAAAACAACGTCTAAATCCGTCTCTGGAAGCAAATAGAAATTCTCCGCTGAATTGTCCTCACAATCGGTTTTAGCTTCCCCATTACTATCAGATTTCTGTCCATCGTTGCTTGACAAATTAACCGGATTAGCCACGCCCAAACGTTGCGATCGCAATTTCACTTGCTGGCCAGACTCCTCCGCACTAACATAGAGTATTCTATCCTTGCGAGCCAACATATTCGCCATCTGCAATAGCAGCGTCGATTTCCCGATTCCCGGTTCCCCACCAATCAACACCAGCGAGCCCGGAACAATCCCACCTCCCAAAACTCGATCGAGTTCCCCGTAACCAGAAGGCCAGCGAGACTGAGTTTGGTCGGAAATCTGCGATAATCTAAAAGATACTTTCGGCTGACCCTTCGACTTATCAGGAGGCGAACCGTGCAGTCCCTTAGTTGTCACCCCAGTCAAACCAGCCCGCGACCCACCCGAACTATGTGGTTCTAACTGCTCGTCAAAACAATCCCACTTATGACAGCTAGGGCATCTGCCAAAATATTGTGGTGAATCATACCCGCATTCCCGGCAAATATATTGTATTCGAGGTTTAGGCATTGTTTACAGATATGATAAATAGTCAACCTTAACATTTTAAAAAGTCGGAGTTAAAGCAATTATCAAGCTTTCAGACCGATCGCCACAGACCAATGAGTTTGTGTCTTCTATGATAGGGTAAAAAAAAATAACATTATCTGAAATGTAACTTAAGGAGTGCTCGGTAAATTGGAAAACCATAAAGAAAAAATTCTGGTAGTCGATGACGAAGCCAGTATCCGGCGCATTCTGGAGACTCGCCTTTCCATGATTGGCTACGATGTCGTCACCGCTGCTGACGGCGAAGAAGCTCTCGAAACATTTCGCAACACCGAACCCGACTTAGTAGTTTTGGACGTGATGATGCCAAAGCTCGACGGTTACGGTGTTTGTCAGGAGTTGCGCAAAGAATCAGACGTGCCCATCATCATGCTAACCGCTTTGGGAGACGTAGCCGATCGCATCACCGGTTTAGAATTGGGCGCCGACGATTACGTCGTCAAACCTTTCTCACCCAAAGAACTAGAAGCCCGCATCCGTTCGGTACTACGGAGGGTTGACAAAAACGGCTCTTCGGGGATTCCCAGTTCTGGAGTCATCCACGTCACCAACATTAGGATTGACACCAACAAGCGCCAAGTTTACAAAGGCGACGAACGAATTCGGCTCACGGGCATGGAATTCAGCTTGTTAGAACTGCTTGTCAGCCGTTCTGGAGAGCCTTTTTCGCGATCAGAAATTTTGCAGGAAGTCTGGGGATACACGCCCGAACGCCACGTAGACACCCGCGTTGTGGACGTTCACATCTCCCGGCTGAGGGCAAAGTTGGAAGACGACCCCAGCAATCCTGAATTAATTCTCACCGCCCGCGGCACCGGCTATCTATTCCAGCGAATTGTCGAAATTGGGGAAGTCGGGTAAAGTCATCAGTCAGTAGTCAGTAGTCAGTAGTCAGTAGTCAGTAGTCAGTAGTCAGTAGTCAAATTACCAACTAGCAATGACCAATGACCAATGACCAAGGACTAATGACTAATGACCAATGACTAATGACCAATGACTAATGACTAATGACTAATGACCAATGCCCAATGCCCAATGCCCTATGCCCAATGCCCAATGCCCTATGCCCTATGCCCTATGCCCTATGCCCTATGCCCAATGACTAATGACAAAATCTGACCCAAATAAAGTTTTGCGGCAATTGCCCTTAGTGGCGGGAGGGTTAGCAGGTACGCTGCTGATGGTCAACCGCTTACTCACAGAGCAAGTTACAGACTCTCAAGCTCGATCGGACGTTTTGGGAGTAATTATCAGCGCCCTGCTGATTTTAACAGGTTTGTTGTGGCAACAGGTGCAAGCGCGATCGCCCGATTCAGTACAGCTTATCGGCTCTGAAGGCTTCGAGTTTGCGCCAGATTTACCAGAGGCCGTCAAGCTAGAATTAGCCTGGGCCTCACGTTTGCTCTTGACAAATACAGCCACAAGGGCGATCGTCATGGTATATCAAGGAAAAGTCCTCTTGCGCCGGGGCATCTTAGGCACCAATCCCGAAGTCAATCCAGGGCCAATATTGCAGCGAGTGCTCGACAAAAACAAACCAGTTTATTTAGTAAATCTCAATATTTATCCAGGGCGAATCGAATTCGACTATTTGCCAGAAAATACCCAAGGAGTGATCTGTCAGCCGATCGGCAGCCAAGGCGTGTTAATCTTAGGTGCTAACGCGCCCCGCAGCTACACCAAACAAGATGAAAATTGGGTTGAAGGCATTGCGGAAAAACTAGAACATACTCTCGGTCAATTTTAGATTTTAGATTTTAGCTCCTAGCGTACTGCTAGACGCACCTTCGGCTAGAGGCATTTAAATTGGATATTCGGGGCGGGATATCCTGCCCACCCCACAAGAATTTGATTATTTCTTGACACACAATTTAAAAGCAGAACAGCTTACGAACCAGACCAGAATCAACTAAAAATCAATAGTCAAAGGAGCTCTCGGAAACGGAATTACATCGCGAATATTTCCCATTCCCGTTATAAACTGCACCAACCGTTCAAACCCCAAACCAAAGCCAGCATGAGGCACAGTACCGTAGCGACGCAAATCCAAATACCACCACAACTCCTCCTTATTCATCCCTTGAGCTTCCATGCGCCGCTCCAACACATCCAGCCGTTCTTCCCGCTGGGAACCGCCGATAATTTCCCCAATATTCGGAGCCAAAACATCCATTGCTCGCACGGTTTTTTCGTCTTCATTTAAACGCATATAAAATGCTTTAATCCCGACTGGATAATCGCTGACAATCGTCGGTTTTTTAAACAAATCCTCAGCCAAATAGCGCTCGTGTTCCGACTGCAAATCCAAGCCCCAGCTTACCGGGAAGTCAAACTTTTTGTCAGCTTTTTCCAAAAGTGCGATCGCCTCCGTGTAAGTAATCCGCTCAAACTGATTGTTAATAATATTTTCAGCAGTCGCCAAAACCGTTTTGTCAATCCGCTCGTTAAAAAATTCCATATCCTCCGGGCAATGCTCCAAAACGTACTTAAAAATGTACTTTAAAAAAGCTTCAGCCAAATCCATATCACCCTGCAAATCGCAGAAAGCCATCTCCGGTTCAATCATCCAAAACTCAGCCAAATGCCGCGAAGTATTAGAATTTTCTGCTCGAAAAGTCGGGCCAAAAGTGTAAACATTGCCGAAAGCCATCGCCATAACTTCCGCTTCCAACTGGCCGCTAACTGTTAAATAAGCGCGCTTTCCAAAAAAGTCTTTAGAATAATCAACTTCTTGCGAATCTGTGCGCGGCACATTCTTCAAATCAAAGTTGGTAACGGCGAACATTTCCCCCGCACCTTCACAATCACTAGCAGCAAGAATCGGAGTGTGAACCCATAAAAAACCACGTTCTTGAAAAAATTGGTGTACCGCCGCCGAACAAGCATTGCGGACTCTAAATACAGCGCCGTGGGTGTTTGTACGCGGCCGCAAATGGGCGATTGTCCGCAAAAATTCCAAGGAATGCCGCTTTTTTTGCAACGGATAAGTTTGCGGGTCTGCTTCGCCGTAAACTTGTACTTGTGAGGCTTTCAACTCAATTCGTTGTCCCTTCGCAGGAGACGCTACCAGGACTCCCGAAACTTCTAAAGATGCACCTGTATTGATTTGTTTGAGTATATTTTCAAAATTTGGCAAATCGGCATTGATAACTACTTGCAAATTAGCCATCGCCGAACCATCGTTGACTTCGACAAAAGCAAATTCTTTCAATTCGCGCTTAGTACGAACCCAGCCTTGAACTGTTACAGTTTGATCGGGTTCACCGCCCCGCAAAATTGCTGCAATTCGTTGATTAGTCATATCCACTCCCGTTTATTTAATATTATTTTGCACTATATCTCTGTTTGCTCTTCCTCTGCGCCCTCTGCGCCCTCTGCGGTAAAAAAATCAAAAACTATCCCGCATAGGATTTCAACATCCAACCCAGCAAAATGCCGAGTCCCCCAAAGCGAACAGCTTGCCAAAAAGGTTGTTTTATGCTTGCCCAAGAAAACAGACTGCTTTCTAAATTTAACTCGATCGTTTCCAATTCTTGCTCAATTTCCCGCAATTCCTTCTTGAGTTGCGGTAGGGGATTTTGGCGCAGAGAGTGGCGCACATCTTCCCGCAGGTGGCCGAGTTCGGCTTGGCGCTGTCGATCGCACTGAATCTGAGTGTAACGCTCTTTGACCGCCGCGAGCGATCGCTCCACCGCTTCTAGCGCCTGTACAAACTCGTTTTCTGGCTCTTGGTGATTTAACTCTGACGGCTGTTGAGGCATTTCGATCTGTAAACCTGACAATACTTAAAAAAAACAGATTCCCAATTAACTTGTTATTATATGCAGTATATTTTTTCAATTGAGAAACCGCAGCCAAATAGCTATAATTCCACCTATGCTTGAAACTACACAAACCACCCAAACTGTCAACCTCAACGAGTTCAGTACAGTAGAACTGGCTCAAGCCCTAGCAGCCCGCCTCGCCATTTCCGAAAAAGATTGGCATCGCCTCAAAGCTAACCGTTCCGCGCGGGCCGGAGAGCAAGCTGCGGCCGCTTTGGTCTTTTTGCTGAAAAATCAGCCCGAAGAAGCTCTCCCGCGCTTAAACCAAGCAGCAGGATGGCTGGATCGATCGATCTCCGCACCTCCGTGCCCCACTCACGGCAAATAATTTTGAGTATTGAGCTAAATATTTGATTAGTGTCCCAAAACTCAAACAATCGCGCCGCTCGATCGAGCAGCGCGATTGCGAGCCAAAAAAGATTTATACTTTTTTCACTCAAAACTCACATTTTGCATTATCATCTACTATCAATAGCCAGATTTTCAAAATTTTCCATGCCCGGTTCAGCGGGGAAATGAAAAAATTTGCAGGTCTAGCTGAGCTGAAAAATGATGCCAAATATCAGTTCTAGCGCAAGCGAGGCAGTCGGTAACGAGTGGGAATCTCTTTGCACAGCCGTAACTCTGTACCTTGAGAATTCCAGTCTACCCGATCGAATAGTTGGTAAAGAATAAACAGTCCCCTACCACATTCCTGTTCAACATGGGGGAGTGCAGAGTTGTCTGCAAAATCACTATCGCAATTATCGGTATCAAGGTCGCAACCGCAAGGGGCCTTAAAGCCACAACCTTCATCCGATATCACCCACCAATATTCGTTTTGGACGATCGAAAAACGGACTCCAACAGTTTTACTGGGGTCTAACTTATTTCCATGCTTAGCAGCATTTACCAATGCTTCTTGAAGCCCCAACCGTAATTCCGCTTGCCAGTAAGCTGGAACCTCTGCTAGGAGCAGATCCAAAATAGGACAAAGGTAGAGGGTAGAAGCGAAGCTAATCGTAATCCAATTGCGTCCGACGACCGGACGGGCTGAAATAGCAATCACTCAGAAAACTCCCTAACTTTCAGGTGGATAAACTTCACACCCTGCATAGTTGGCTCCCTAGTATTCAAAATGCTAATTAATTGAGCGGCGCAGCTCTACTTCTATCTTAGAGTATTAAAGCCGTTAATCAAAGCAAAGAACGTCACAAAATATTCTGCGATTCTCAGAAACTTTTGCCGAGAACCACCAGTAATTTTACTGATAACTTCTACCCGCAGCCAGATTTTTGATGTCGGCTTTTGCCACGGCAGCGAAGCTGTGCTCGCTGCATCCCCAGCCGTCAACACCTATCTTACCAAACGATCCCCACCTTGAAAAGATCGGAAAACCCTCCAAAAAAGTCGATCCCTTGACTCCTTGCCAATGGGTATCGGCTGTCGCAACCCCAGATGAGGCCCGATCGCCCAGAACTTCTACTTGTCCCCAAATATCACAATTGTCATACCTAGGTATGTTGCAGCCGAAACCAGATATATTTCCTAAATGCCGATCGCGGCACTGATTCCTTACTACTGCGACTCTCATTAAACGCAATATTCGTTACAAAACTTATTGCGCCTGAGTAGGCGATCGCACTCGCCCAACTCGCCAAAATTGACGTATCCCTTGCTGGCTAAACCCCAGGCTGTTGGCAAAACTTGATAAATCTGAACGTCGCGATACAATAGTTAAAGTAAATACTTATTTCTTTACATCATGCAAACAACCCCAGCCATCACCGCAGCCCCTATCGCTGGTACATACTGGCAATGGCGGGGCCATTCAGTGTACTATGTGCGATCTAGCGATCGACATCCAGAACGCCCTCCACTGCTGTTAATTCACGGTTTTGGAGCATCCACAGACCACTGGCGCAAAAATATCAGCGGGCTGAGCAAAGAATTTGAAGTGTGGGCGATCGACCTGATCGGATTTGGGCGATCGGCAAAACCCGAAATCGAGTACAGCGGCGAGCTCTGGCGCGACCAACTCCACGACTTCATCACCAACATCATCGGCCGGCCCGCCGTATTAGCCGGCAACTCCCTCGGAGGCTACGCCGCCTTGTGTGTCGCAGCAGGGCGTCCCGAATCAGCCGCCGGACTGATCTTAATCAATAGCGCCGGCCCCTTCACCGAAACTCAGCCCGCACCCGAAGCCCCGCCCTTGCAAAAAGCCATATCTGCGGTAGCTAAAACCTTATTTCAGCAAGATTGGGCAAGTTTTCTGCTGTTCCAATACGTGCGCCAGCGATCGACTATTCGGAAAACCCTACAAAAAGTTTATCTCGACCAAAGTGCCGTCACAGACCAATTAGTAGAGGAAATTTACCAACCATCCTGCGATTCCGGTGCACCGAAAGTATTCGCCTCTGTATTCCGAACACCCCAAGGCGAAAAAAATGACGTATTGCTGAGTCAATTAACCTGCGGGTTGCTAATGCTGTGGGGAGAGGGCGATCCGTGGATGAATTCCACCAACAGAAGCGCCAAATTCCGCCAACATTATCCCCAGTTGACCGAACACTTTATCAAAGCTGGTCACTGTCCCCACGACGAAGTACCAGAACAGATCAATGAACTGATTCGTGGATGGATAATTGACCAATAGTCGATCGGCATCAACTCTGTTAATCCCGTTAATCTGCCGATCGAACTCCTCAAATCCAAAAACAAGGCAACCTATTGGGGTTGCCTTGTTTGTTGCATGAAAAATGCAATTTGTCAATAGGAAAAAGCTACTATTTTTTCCGTTTAGCGTTATCTAACCGTCTGCGATCGCGCCACTCAATCGCCGTCAAATACGCGACGCCGCCAGTCACGGTAATCAGCAGCACAAACGCTACCAAAACCAGAAAATTAGCAATAGAAAATTCCACAACCCCTCCTGCAAACTTAGACTTTATATTATGCGCGATCGCACAACCGCAATCAAATGAGTTGGGAGTGAAGAATGCAAGTCCTCGCTACAAACCTGTTGACACTCCCCAGCTATCAAGGCGAGGGGATTCTTTGTTCACAGAGCCGACTTGCTGAGGCAGGATTTCTCCAAC
>NZ_JAUBVX010000021.1:0-100020 GCF_036706065.1 Microcoleus sp. A2-C3
GCTAATTTACAACTCTAAACGCCTACTTTCTTTGAATTCAGTTTAATTCTCTTGATCCTTTCCTTCAGGGCACTACCAAGAATTGAAACAATCGCTACTTTTTGGGGCAACAACCTGTTCTAGTTCCATAATTAATACTGAACTTGATTGATGCAGCGTCCCCTGAAAAAAAGACTTGCGTTTTTGACTTGTGAATGATAAATTGATACTGTCATTTTGATAGCTGTTTTCAAATAAAGCTTTTTCAACAGCCTCAATTTCCTCAGTCACGACAAATTCATGTAAAAACTTGCCTAAAAGTGCTTCGGGGTAAATGCCGATCGCCTCAAAAGTATTGTTGCTAACTTGCAAAATTTTCAACACCGGAGATTCCAGCACCAACAGGATGCCGTGAGGTTGAATCGAAGCGGGATCGTAAATTAATTCGCAGTCACTGTCATTGCGATCGCCTGTGTTTGAGGTTAATACCATTGCTTTCTTGTTATTGTAAATACTTTTCTAAATTAGTCAGTGTTTTTGACGATCGGGCAAATATCAATCAATGCCACCACCTCCGAATTCTAGAATCTAATAATCCCCTGAAAACCTTTGTATCTCTCGTTTACCATCGAGGCCAGATCCCCTAAATCCCCCGAAAGAAAGGGGGACTTTGATCCGCCCTAAATCCCCAGCCTAAAAACTTCGCTGTCAACTGTTAACGCTGTGTCAGAGCAAGTTTGTGCCGGAGTTGAGTCCGCTCCAAACGATTCAGGATGCGAGCAATTAATTCCGGTTCCACGATCGGCTTATTCACGTAGTCATCAGCACCAGCGACAAACATTTGGCGTACTATTTCTGACTCAGAATGAGCGGTCAAAAATAGCACAGGCAGCTTGCTCCACCGCAAATCATTCCGCACCGCCAAACACAGCTCGATCCCGCTGTAACCGGGCATCTCCACATCTAAAATCAGCAAATCTGGACAAGTGGTTTCGAGTACCTCCCAGAACTTTTCGGGCTCATCCAATGTTGTGACTTGCAATCCCCAAGGTTGTAGAATCATGCTCAGTGCAGCCAATAGATGCACGTCATCATCTACCACCATAACTTTGGCTTCAGCAGGGCCTGTCTGGTCGAGGAGTTGGGCGACTGCTTTGAGTATATCTGCTGGGGGGATAGATTTGTGTAAAAAGCCGGAAGCTCCCAAACGAGCAACTTCTATTCGATCGCTCAATTGATTGTTCCCGCTAAAAATCATCACCGGAATATCTGGTTTTTCACTGCGGAGTTCGGCTAGCAGAGTAAGTCCGTTTTCCTGAATTCTGGAAAAGGTCAAATCCAGCAAAATCGCGTCGGGAGGCTGTTGAGAAATCGCATTTCTTGCCGCTTCGGGAGAGTTGGCGACTTCTATCTGGAAGCCGGAACCGGATGCTGCTATTTTTAGTCGATCGCTCTGAACACTATCATCATCCACGATCAAGATGCGGCGCTGTTGCAAAACCGCAGTAACCAGCTCGCTTTCAGGTTCCGGCGGGCGATCGAATATCTGTTTCAGCTTATGCAGCAATCCCTCAATCTGCTGAGCAGTCCCCGGTTTCAAGACGTTTTGGGCCTTGAACAAATCTTCGATTTTACGCGCAACTATCGAACCTTTCGGCAGCCCCAAAGTACCCAAAGAACCCACTAATTTATGAGCTTGCTCCTGGGCTTCCTGCCGCAGTTCGTTGTCCAAGGTTCCGGTTTTCAGTTGGGCGATCGCGCGATCGAATATCACCACCTTTTCGATAAAATTAGCTCTTAACTTGCCCCTAATTTCCGCAACCACATTCAGGACTTGGAGACGGCGCTCATCGTTGCTTAATTCCGGGTTCTGCCCGCTAGATTCAGCAGATAAAGTCTCTTGACTTTTAGCAGTTTCTGCCGTCGCCCTGGCAACTTTTGGACTCTCAATCTCCTCCGGCAGACTTTTCAGCCGATAGCCCAATCCGTACACGGTTTCCACTAAATCTACAGTCATCCCGGCTGCTTTCAGCTTGTGCCGCAGCCCCTTGATATGAGCCGTAACAGCTTCTTCTTGAGGAAATTCGCCGGCAGACCAAATGCGATCGAGCATAGCGCTGCGGCTGAAAATGCGCCGGGGATTTCTCAGGAAAAGTTCCAGCAGATTGTACTCTTTGGGAGTCAAGTGCAGCACTTTTTCGCCATAAGTTACTTCCGTAGTGTCCGGGTTGACTTGCAGTTTTTCCCAAGTCAAACTTGTACTCGACCAAGTTGCCTTACCCCGGCGCAGCAAAGCCCGAATTCGAGCGATTAATTCTTGGAGATTAAAGGGTTTGACCACATAATCGTCTGCACCCGCTTCTAAACCTTGGACTCGATCGCTGCTGCTGTCTAGGGCTGTCAGCAATAAAATCGGCATTTGGCAGCCGGACGATCGCAATTCCCGACACAAACTAATACCGTCGAGTTTAGGAATCAGCACATCCAAAACAATCAGGTCGTAATCGTAGGCTTGCGCCAACTGCAAGGCTGTTTCGCCGTCTGCTGCCGTATTCACATTGTAATTATGAGCGTTCAGCGCTCTAGTCAGCAAATTAATTGTAATTGTGTCATCTTCTACTAGCAGAATCTTCATAAACCTCGCCTGTTATTTGACCACTTCTTGTGATTTAAATAGCCTTTTCTGAGTTTAGTTTGTCTGCCCCCGTTTGAAACAGTATTTATAAAATCTTAAATTTGTTGCTTTTTGATTTTATTTTTTCATACTAAGCATCAAGAATATCATGAAGTTATTGATTACTTAAATACGAGCTTTATCCCTTTCTCTTGCGACCACAACTCAAGCCTTCTTCCTTATCCTATATATAGCGGTTCTCAAAAAAGTGAGGAGAGCCTCATGCCCTATGCCCTATGCCCTATGCCCTATGCCCTATGCCCTATGCCCTATGCCCTATCCCCTATGCCCTATCCCCTATGCCCTATGCCCTATGCCCTATGCCCTATGCCCTATGCCCTATCCCCTATCCCGTTCGCGTACCTCATCTTTTTGAGAAAGGCTATATACATAGCGAAAATTTCCATCAGATGAGCGCTGGAATTTTAGGGCTTTTTCGACTTCAGCGCCTGCTGAATTTTTTGGATCAGATATTGCGATGAATCTTGCTGCTTCACGATCTCTTCCAACTCAGAAGCCACGACTTCGGCGTGTTCTATCTCCTTAACTAAAGAATGAGCGGTAACAGTTTGTCTGACTTCCAAACGTTCTGTGATAGCGGTCAGTGAATTGAAATTTCTTTCCGCTATTAATTCCTCCAACTCTAACAAAGCCATTTCCGCGCGATCGATCTTGATCGTCACGGATTTAGCCACATTAGCACCCGCTCTTGCTGCCTCCGTGAGTTCGTGAACGCGAAGTTTAAACCGACTGGCAATTTGCTCCATTTGAGTCCCCAATTCAAAAGTTTTACTTGCCAGTCTGCCAATTTCCAGACTCACTTGGCTCAGACCGCTTGGCTGATTTCCCATTTGATTGGTAACTACAGCCACCTGTACCGCTAAATGCCTGACTTGTTCGATCGCCTCCCGGATGGTTCGGGAAGTGCGGTTAACCGTTTCTAAATCATTAGCTATGGCTTTGCCAACGCCCAAAATTTTCTCTGTATTGTTGCAAATAGAATTAGCACCTTGAAAAGTAGCTTGAAATGCTTGGCGACCTTCCGAGGAAATCAGCTTCGCAATCCTGACAAATCGCTGATTCATTTGAGCAATTTCTTCGGCTTGTTTAACCAGTGTCACTTGCTGGGGACTGGCAGTATTCTGCAATTTTTGGGCTTCTTGACGTTGTTGGGCTTTTAACAGCTCGTTGCATTGATGAAATTTTGCCTGTTCTTGTTGAATAATTGCCAGATATTTCTGTCTTTCTAGTCGGTATTTTTGAATAAGTTTGTTAGTTTGAGCTAAAATTTTAGACTGGAAAATCACCAGAGTATGAACGTCCAAAAGGCGGAAACTATGGTTGTGCATTACCACAATAATTGGTTCATAAATCAAATCTTTAGGCCTGTTGAGAGATGCTTGCACGGCATCATCAACTTTCCAGTTTTCCTCCATCAATAAAGGCGGAATTCTTATGAAATCTAACAAGGCTCGAATCGGGTGCTTTCCGTAAATTTCTACGCGATTGGGGAGACTCATTTGCTCTCGAAATTTGACGCGAGAAATCATGCCCAATACCTGTGATTCGTGAGTAATAATCACTCCCGGCAGGTCTGGTTCTTGCTCGAATCTTTGGGCCACTACCTGTCCTGGAGTTGCAGCACTCACTTGGAAGTGGTGACACGGCAGATGTCCGATCGTGAAATCGGGGGTGAGTTGAGTTGGATTGCTCATTTACCCGGATAGTGTTAAGTAGAAGTTAACAAATTATATATTAATATTATACTGGATTAAGATAGTTTAAAGTGATAACAACTATAACGAAAAATCAGATATCTGGCTCCTGAGCCTGAAGAGAGCCTGCCTTCTGACTACTTTCATCTCAAGTCTCTTGGAGTGGTCGCGCCTGCTGTCCCCCCTGGTTCTGTCCCCAAAACATGAGCCTTGATATTTTTTTCTTTAAAACAACCGGGAAAATACCTAGATTGAAACCAAAAACCTTAAATCGGACTTTGCCACTAGCAACCTTTGAGGCTGCTTACCAGTTGTTACAGCAAATGGCTGAACTCCCAGGGGCGATTTGGCTGGCCGATGAGGCGATCGCGAATTCTGACAATCGGGAAAACTCGTCCCAAAGGTTTGCAGCAGTGGTATCCGATCGGTTTAGCGCGCTGTTGCGGGGCGAGGTATTAGATGAGTTGGCAACAAACGGACGCCAACACAGCGGGAAAAATCTCAATTCCCAATTAAATGTGGAGTTGACTTTCGATCCAGGGGCGATCGCCAATTTCCTCTCTCCCCTCGCAGACAAACTCGCAGAAATAACGCCCCCACCGCAAAGACAAATTGACATTCACGCCCTCAAACAAGCAATTAAAAATCTCCAGCCAAACTCGGCATTTATGCAAAGCGAATTCACCCTAAATTTGCTGGACATTCTCGCTACCGATGCCAGCAAAAACAGTCACCCGCCGCTACATACGCAAACAGAAATAGAGGGGGATTTCGCGCTCAAACTGATAGCTCCAGAAACGCTACATATCCAGATTTCCGAAACCGCTAATCACGTACAAATTCCCAGTTCCTGTATTTCATTTTGTCAGCCCGTGGAAGATGCTTTGCAGCAGCAACTCCAACAAGAGCGACTTTTAAATCAGGTGACAACTCAAATCCGCCAGAGTTTGGAATTGCCTGTAATTTTGTCAAAAGCAGTTTCGAGAGTGCGAGAGTTTTTGGATGTCGATCGCCTGTTAATTTATCAATTTGAAAAAGTGCCAGCGCCGCATAATGGCGAATTAGGTAAAGAAATACCTACGGCGGTTTCTGGCGAAGTCAAAGAAAATTCCGGTTCTTACTTGTATTTAGGTCGCGTTACCTACGAAGCTTTAGCCAGCGATGCTATCTCGTCGGTACTGAATTTTAGTGAAAGCGCGCAATGTTTCCTCGATGGAGTCATCGACAGAGAGAAATATCGCAAAGGTTTAGCTTTGTGCGTCACTGATGTGGAAAAAACTTACTTTTCGCAGCCTTGTTTTTTAGAGTTGATGCGAGGGGCGAAGGTGCGGGCGAAGTTGCTAGTGCCGATCGTAGTTCAAGACGAATTGTGGGGGCTACTAATTGCCCACCAGTGTAGTGTGTGCGAGTGGGAAGAAAGCAAAAAAACATTTTTGCGGCAAATAGCAGAACATTTGGCGATCGCCATTTACCAAGCCGAACTTTATGCAGAAGTCCAGCAGCAAAAGTGTACCTCAGAACAGCGCGTCATAGAGCGAACCCAAGAACTGCGCGATGCACTGGCCGCCGCCCAGTCTGCTAGCCTCGCCAAGAGCGAATTTTTGGCAGCTATGAGCCACGAATTGCGCACTCCCCTCACCTGCGTCATCGGCATTTCCGACACGCTGCTGCGGTGGTCTTACGGCAAAGTTGGCGCGAAAGAAGTGCCGATACAAAAACAGCGCCAGTACCTGCAAACTATCCGGGACAGCGGTGACCACTTATTAGAATTAATTAACGATATTTTAGATTTATCGCAAGTAGAAGCGGGAAAAGGTGTATTAAAACTTAGTGAATTTTCAATTTCTAAATTAGCTTCTCAGAGCCTGCACGCCCTCAAAGAAAAAGCTCTAGCTAAAGGCGTGGAACTCGTGCAAGAACAGCGGATCAAACAAGAATGCGATCGCTTCACCGCAGACCCGCGCCGTTTGAGACAAATCCTCTTCAATCTTTTAGGAAATGCGATTAAATTTACTCCCGAAGGCGGGCGAGTCATCCTGCGAGTTTGGATAACAGAAGATAAAAATCGAACGCCGGCAGTGCGGCAGCCCGGTACTGCACCAGCAGGTAGCACCGCAGTGTTTCAAATCAAAGATACCGGCATTGGAATACCAGAAAATCAGCGATCGCTCTTGTTTCAAAAATTTCAGCAGTTAGATTCTCCCTACCGCCGCGAATACGGTGGCACAGGTTTGGGATTAGCATTAACTAAACAGTTAGTAGAACTTCATGGCGGCGCGATCGAAGTCAACTCTACAGTTGATGTCGGCTCAACTTTTACTGTTTTCATACCCATCCAAACTAAAAGCAAAGATGAATCCACAAAATTCAAATATGAAAAATCGAATTCATCTTTACCGCTGCATTCTTCCTCCTTGCGGGGCAGCCTCGTCCTCGTCGAAGAAGATGAAGAAACTGCCATGCTGATTTGCGATATCCTGACAGCAGCAGGACTGCAAGTAGTGTGGATGATTGAAGGTTCGGCGGCTGTGGAACAAATTGAACTTTTGCAGCCGAATGCTGTGATTGTCAATATGCGTTTACCTGGGATGAATGGCTGCGAAATAATTCAGCAACTGCGCCAAAAACCCGCTACTAAAAATATCAAGATTTTGGCTTTAAGTGCTCAGGAAATTCCCGCCGATCAGATATCTTTCGTGACAGCGGGAGCTAACGATTGTTTGGCTAAACCGATTCACCCCCAGCAATTGCTAGACAAAATTCTTTCTTTAATGGCCGGAATTGGTAATGGATAATTGGGAATTGGGCATGGGGAATTGGGCATGGGGCATCGGGCATGGGGAATTGGGCGAAGCGAAGCGGAGGGATGGGGCATTGGGCATCGGGCATTGGGCATTGGGCATCGGGCATTGGGCATTGGGCATGGGGAATTGGGCGAAGCGAAGCGGAGGGATGGGGCATTTAATATAATTGAGTTTTTGAGGTAATTATGGGAAGACCTGATTTTGAGGAATTAGAGGTTTATAAGTTGGCGGAAAGTTTGGCGAATCAGATTTGGGACATTGTTAAAAAATGGGATTATTTCACAAAAGATACGATGGGCAAACAGATCGTTCGGTCTGCTGATAGTGTCTGTGCTAATATTGCTGAAGGAAGAGGTCGTTATAATGACCAAGATAATCGGCGTTTTGTAAAAATTGCGAGAGGCTCTTTGTACGAAACAGTAAACTGGTTAAGATTAGCCTATGCTAGACAACTTATCACAAGCGAAGAAGTAAGCAAATTTAAACCAATTGTCGATAAATTACTACCATAACTTAACGCTTATTTGAATTCAATAGGGCACAGGGAATAAATTACAAAAAGCCCGATGCCCCAATGCCCGATGCCCAATGCCCCATGCCCGATGCCCAATGCCCGATGCCCAATGCCCGATGCCCAATGCCCGATGCCCAATGACCTGTTTGCCCAATGCCCAATGCCCAATGCCCCATGCCCAATTATCAATTATCAATCCCCAATTACCCATGATTAATTGTCAAATTCCTACAGGATTAATTGTTTCTTGTCAAGCACCTGCTGATTCGCCCCTGCACGATCCGATCGTGATTGCGGCAATGGCTCGCACCGCTGTGAATCGAGGAGCGGCGGGCGTGCGGATTGACACTCCGACTCACGTTGTGGCGGTGCGACAACAGGTATCCGCTCCTATAATTGGCATTTGGAAGCAGCAATTACCGGGATGCGAGATTTACATTACTCCTCGCTTTGAAGACGCGCGGGCGATCGCACTTGCAGGAGCTGATATCATCGCCATTGACGCGACTCTGCGAAATCGTCCTGCTGGCGAAGACTTAAAAACGTTAATCGATCGCATTCACAACGAATTAGGGAAATTAGTCATGGCGGATGTAGATACCATAGAAGCTGCGATCGTGGCTGCCGAAGCTGGTGCAGATACAGTCGGAACTACTCTTTTTGGCTACACTCCCCAAACTGAAAGTTTCTCGCCGCCCGGATTTGATTTGCTGGCCCAAATGGTAGAAAAGCTTGAGGTTCCCGTTATCTGCGAAGGCGGGATTTCTGCGCCGGAAATGGCTAAAAAAGCATTGGATTTAGGAGCGGCGGCTGTAGTTGTCGGCGCAGATATTACTGGAATTGATATTAAGGTGACAGCCTATACGTCACTGATTGGGAAGTAAGAAGGCAGAAGGCAGAAAGCAGGAGAAATATTTGGCTGGGGATTTAAATCGCTTCTCGGCTGAATTTTTATAAAAAATTCATATTTAAGATCTAGATGAATTGAACTATCTGGCTGATTTGTCTGCCAATCGGCAGAATTTATCTATGTCACTAAACAGTGACAATTTATAGTGGCTGCATCCTCCGCTAAATAATCCGGATGGGAATCAGATATGGCTGTTAATTGCATAAAAGAGCAGATTAATTCATATGGCTAGCGATTTTTCTTTTAACTCTAAAGTCCGATTAAACAAAAATACCTCGGACAATCCTGGACAGCAACGCGGTCGATCGTTCCAAGTGATGATTTTTATGCTCATCGTCACTACCTTGGTAGCGATGCCGATCTTTCGTCTAGCCGAATTGCAACTGGTACAAGGAGACTACAACCGACAGCGGGCGGAAAATAACCGCATTCGCCCTGTGTCAGTCGCAGCCACTCGCGGTCAAATTGTAGACCGCACCGGCCAAGTTTTTGCAGCCAACCGCGTATCTCGATCGGTCTATTTGTGGCCAAAAGAGCGATCGACCAAAGACTGGCAAGAAGTCGCCGCCACACTCGGCCCGATCGTCAAAGTGCCTGCGACCGAAATTATCAAAAAAATCGATGGAGCGGGCTACAAATCAGCCCTACCAGTGCGAATTAGTAAGGATATCGATGTCGGTACTTTCGTCGCTTTGGGAGAACAAGCTAATACTTTGCGGGGAGTTGAAATTCGTGCAGAATCGAGCCGAGACAATCCCAACCAGGAATTAGCAGCTCACCTTTTGGGATACGTCGGCGAAGCTAGCTTAGATCAATTAAAAGCTAATCCTACATATCCGATGGGCATGATCGTCGGTCAAATGGGAGTTGAAAAATTAGTTAATCCAACTTTAGAAGGCGTTTGGGGAAACCGTTTGATCGAGGTGAATGCTAAGGGCGAGGAAATCCAAGACTTAGGTGTAAAAGAGCCTATTCCCGGCAAACCCGTGCAGCTAACTTTAGATTTAGATATGCAAAAAACTGCGGAAAAAGCTTTGGGAAATCGCCTCGGTGCTGTTGTCGCAATCGACGTGAAAACTGGAGCGCTTTTAACAATGGGTAGTTGGCCGACATTTGACCCCAATATTTTCACCCGCAAGGTGACGCAAAAAGAATGGGATCGACTCCAAGGGCCAGACAAACCATTTTTAAATCGGGCAGTTCAAGGCTATCCAGTCGGCAGCACTTTTAAGATTGTAACTTCTGTAGCCGGGATGGAATCGGGCAAGTTTTCTCCTGACTCGACTTTAGTATCATCTTCTTCAATTAATATCGGCGGTATATCTTTCAACGAACACGGCGCCGGTTACGGTGTCATCGGTTTCCGCGATGCTTTAGCCTACAGCAGCAATACATTTTTCTATCAAGTAGGCATGGCAGCCGGGCCGGAAGAAATGGCGAAATGGGCAAAAAAAATGGGCATTGGCGGTACTATTAATTTAGAGATTTTGGGGTTGGACGCCGCCAATCACGGTCAAGTTCCGATACCAGCAGAGAAACAAAAAATGTATGGGGAAGATTGGTACGTTGGCGATACAGTAACAATGGCGATCGGTCAGGGTTTGGTACTTTGCACTCCCCTAGAATTGGCAGTCATGGTGTCAAATATTGCCAACGGTGGTTGGCGAGTGCAGCCGCATTTGTTGGCTTCTCAAACCAATACACCGATCACTCAAAAAATCAAAACTGGTATTAAACCGGCTACTTTAAATGTGATTAAACAAGGATTGATTGACGTGGTGAAAAAAGGTACAGGCCGGGCGATGAATGACGGTACTATTCCTTTGAGTGCTGGTAAGACTGGGACGGTGGAAATGCCCGGACATCCTGACAATTCGATGTATGTAGGTTTTGCTCCGGCTGACAAACCGGAAATTGCGATCGCAGTTATTGTCGAAGGCGGCGGATTTGGTGCGGTTTCGGCGGCACCAATTGCTCAAGAGGTATTTAGAACCTATTTTCAAAAGCAGGGTTTTAAACCTACGAATAAGCCTTTCTAGTCATGAGTTAATTGTTGACTGTTGACTGTTCATATTTGGTTGTATATGGTGCGCGATGCGCACCTTTTTGCTGTCAGTGCGATCAAAAGTTTTACCCTACCAATCGTCTCACTTCCAAGGTCGATAAATTCATCATTTGCGCCACCTGTTCCAGATTCATTCCAGAATTTAAAAGTTGAGTTAAGAGCGATCGCAAAGCTGACTCCGCCGCCAGCCGTGCTTGCTCCGATTGTTGAAAGGCTGACTCCGCCGCCAGCCGTGCTTGCTGTTCTTCCTTGTGAGTCTTCAAAAACTCACCAGTTTCAGGAACTCTAAACCTCAATTCTCCTGAAATTAGATGCAATTCCAGTCCCAGAACCTCACTGAACAACCACAGCGTATCGAAAGCAATATTGTTAGCTGGAATCGGCTCATACTGATTGTTTACTAAACGTACTCCCTGTAAAATTGGATTCAGATAATCTCCCGAAGGATCGTACTGAAAATATTCCCTCACTCCCAAAGCTCGATAAATTTCCGGTTTAGTTTCTTGGTCTTTCGTCTGAGTTGTTGCCGAAGTAATCTCTAACACAAAATCTGGAGTAATTCCCGCTTCTTCCCAAACTTTATAATTATCTCTTTTCCGTTTTACTACTCCAAACACCACATAAAAATCTGGCGCCACCACCGCCTGGTTGTTCCCTTCTTCATAATAGATGAAAGAATTCGCTGACACGTAAACATCAGAACGCCCTTGAAAGTAAAGGTTCGCAGCTTCTACAGTATAAGTCATGTAATCGCGCGTGATATCGCTTTCAGCCATCGGCTCTCCGTCGCTGCTGGGATATTTAATTTCTACTTGTTCGACTTGAGTTAAAATTGTCATTTTTCAATTTTCCTCAATTTTAATTAATTTAATCTTCGGTAAATCAGCCTTTTCAGGTTCGTAGTAAGGACTTCAGTCCTCTCTCATTTGATGAGGACTTCAGTCTTCACTACAAGCCTACAAAATTAGATTTTGCGTCCTGGAATTTTCTGCTAATGTGACTATTGGCAGATACAGAAAATTTAAACTTTATTAATTCCTCTTTCTAAAATAATCATTTCCGAGCCAACAACCGGACTTCTAGCTATTAACTTTCCTTGCAGATTCGCAATTTGTAACTTGCTGAAATCGAGCGAGTTAGCTTCTTTCCACATTTGATTCGCAAGCTGATTTTGCTCTACTTCGCTGAGTTTGTACCAATCTTCAGCGACTTTGACCGTCAAAAGCCCGATCGAGAAATCAGCTTGAACAGACTTAACTAAACCGCCGCCCAGGCGATTCGTAATGTCAGCAACTTGAGTTTGAATCGCAGCAATCAGAGACTGTTCCGGCGTCAGGGGTGGCGGGATGATTTCTACCGATTGCGGTTTTTCTGGTGCTACTAAATCGGGCAACTTGCTTTTGAATTTAGCGGATGTTGGCTGAGAATTTGCGATCGCATCTGACGAGTTCGGCGTTTTCGGCACCACAAAATCGCCAAACGTTGACGGCGACTGCTGCGCTGCCGGAAAGGGCACTTTTGCTACTCTCTCCGACGGTTTTGCCGAGAAACTGTTGAGAGTTAAACCGACTGCAACGATTAGAATTGCGGCTAATCCGGCGTTTAAAATTGGATCTGACAGCTTAGCATTCGCAGATGCCGGCAAGAGCGATCGCACTAAACGCACAATACTTTGCCAAAGTACACCGACTTTCTCTAAAAAACTGCCACCAGTGGGTTTTGATACAGACTTTTTATCGGATTTTACAGCAACTTCTGGCGGGGGAACGCTGTTTACTTGGGCAGCAACAGCCGGAGGAGGAGTTGTTGCTGAGTTAGAAGCGGTGGGTGCGATCGGCTTTTGGGCCTGCAACGGAGGTTCTGCTGTTAAATTTTTCCCCTTTTTTCTCAAATTCCCAATCGAGACAATCAAAGCTTTGATTTTCTGATTTGTGGAAACAGCGCTGCTGGCATTTTGAGCTTGGCTGCGAGTCGCGGCCGACTTTTTCGGCGACTCAACCTCCGGTTTTGGAGATTGAGACGGTTCTGGAGTTGGTTGATTTAGTGGTTTTTCTGACATTTTCTCTGCCTTGGGGCGGTGCAAATATATCTAAACACGATAAATTTTAGTTGAGCCATCCCAGCCTTAATTTATCATTTCATTAGTTGTAACTGAATCAAAATGAGCATCAAACGCCGTCACTTTCTATTTTTAGGCAGTCTCAGCAGCTTAGGTTTTGCCGGAGTCTCGAAAATGCTTCAGCTTCGGACTTCCTGGGGTACAGACGCCAATGCTGCTGAGCCTTCTAATCTTGAGGCACAAAGGGCGATCGTCCAATTGCCAGCCTCACCGCCTATTTTACGCTTTATTTCGGTTGCCGACACCGGCACCGGGGCCCAAGGTCAGTATGCTGTGGCTGAGGCGATGACCCAATATCACGGGGAAAATCCTTTTAATATTGCTGTTCTCGCCGGCGACAATATCTACAATAACGGCGAAATTCAACAAATTAATGCTGTTTTCGAGAAGCCTTATCAGCCATTATTGCAGCAAGGCGTAAAATTTTATGCTTGTCTGGGAAATCACGACATCCGCACTGCTAACGGCGACCCGCAAGTTAAATATGCGGCTTTTAATATGCAAGGTCGCTACTATACTTTTCGGCGCGATTCGGTACAGTTTTTTGCATTAGATACTAATGATAATGCTGATTGGAAAAATCAGCTTATTTGGCTGGAAAAAGAGTTGAGTCAGAGCATCGCACCTTGGAAAGTTGTGTTCGGTCACCACCAGATTTATTCCTCTGGCATCTACGGATTGAATCAACCTTTTATTAAGACTTTGACGCCTTTGTTTCAAAAGTACGGGGTGCAGCTTTATATCAACGGACACGAGCATAGTTACGAACGCACTCGCTCGATTAACGGTACGACTTATTTGATTTGCGGGGCCGGCGGTGGCACTCGTCCGGTGGGGCGTTCTGAGTGGACTGAATATTCTGCTAGTCGGCTGAGTTTTGCGACGTTTGATGTCTATGCAGACCGGATGTTTGTCAGTTCTATCGGTACTGACAAGCGGGTTTTTGACCGGGGAGTGATTGAAGTGCGATCGGCTTAATTCACATTATATTCAGGAGCCAACAAAATGAATAGGGGTTGTAGAGCCAATAAAACTGGTTTTGTTTTAGAAGCAACTGTAGAAGGTACGTTGAGAGGTCACGGATATCTCGAAATATGTCCCCAGTTGCCGAAAAAGCGCAAGCGAGATTGGCTCTTGCTCTCTACGGCAAATCCCAAGCGATATGCTAAACAGGTTTATATCGGTTCTAGCATTTACGAAACTGAAATAAATGTCGATTTTTATATTGTTGATGCCGCTTCGTTTCCTCTGGGTCTAATTGTTGAGTGCAAGTGGCAAGAAGATAAAGGTTCGGTTGATGAAAAGTATCCTTATCTCAATTTAAACATTAAAAGTTGCTATCGAGTCCCGACTATTGTAATCGTGGGCGGTGACGGTATGAGGCAAGGTTCGATCGACTGGTTCAAAAAACAAATTCCCGACAATCAAAATCTGTTGGGAGTTCACAAGCTCGAAGCTTTCATGACTTGGGCTAACAAACATCTCTAATCAGGCATTACCGATCGCGATCGCCCTTTTTACCTTCCCTACAGTTGCATTTTTTGAGGAAACTGCTATTATTTACCCTAACGCAGCATTCAAATATTTTTATTTTATTGAATTTAAAAAAATCGCCCTTTTTTTTGGGTTGAGGGGTTGACTGCGGCAGTTTTTGGAGGTATAATCTAATAATGGGAATAGTGACAAGAATAAAATTTAAGTTACCACTTCTATTATCTAAATAATACCCCAAAAGTCCAGAGAAGTCAATAGGTAATAATTCCTTTTTTTTAGCCGATTTTTTAACCCAGTTTCTACATTTTTTTTGTTTGATAACGATAAATATACAAAAAAACCCGGTTTCCGAGGTAACAGGCTGCCGTACAAAATATATTTAGCCAGAGAGTTGGCAAAGAGTTTTTCTTGAAACTGAACTTATTAACAATTCCTTGACTGGGCCGCGCTTGCAACTCTTAGAGTTAATTCCCCTGGATGCTGATATTTCAATTAGTTTGGGGAACTGCTCTCTTGGAAAAGCTTGAGGAGCGCTGTAGATTTCTTTAATGAAATCGCAGTTAGAATTAGACAGCATAACTTTGACACCACGCTCGGCAAGTTCTCCAAAAACATCTCTTAGTTTAAGTTGTTCGGATTCTTTAAAATTATCTCGGCTGTAAGCAGTGAAGTTACTTGTGGCACTGATCGGATGGTAAGGTGGATCAAAATAAACAAAGTCTTCGCTGCTTGTAGCAAAATCCAAAATTCGATCGAATTTTCTCACTTCTATTTGAGCGGGCGCGATTAGAGATGAGACCGATCGCAATAAATCTGCTTGACAAATGTTAGGATTTTTGTATCTGCCCATCGGAACATTAAATTGACCTTTGGAGTTTTCTCTGTAGAGGCCGTTGTAACAAGTTTTATTTAGGTAGATCAGCCGTGCTGCTTTTTCTGTATCTGTGTTGTAGGAGCGCGATCGCACGGAGTAATAATATTCTTTATTGTCCTTGCTGTGTTCTGAGGCGTGCTCTAACAAAAGCTCAATCAGATCCTCCACTTGATCCCTGACACAGCGATAAGCATTAATCAACTCAGGATTAATATCTGTTAACACAGCTTGCAAAAAAGGGTGCTGCTGTGCTAAGTAAAAAAATACAGCTCCGCCGCCCAAAAAAGGCTCGTAGTAAGTGGTGAACTTTTCAGGAAAACTAGGTTGATATTGTCCAATCAACCTAGTTTTGCCTCCAGCCCATTTCAGAAAGGGACGTGGCAAGATGGAAGAAGGTGCGGAAGCAGACATTTATCTATAAATAACGGCCCTATCATATTTATCACAACTACAACTGAATACAAATACTTCTCAAGTTCTCACGCCCCGTTAGGGTTCCGGGATTGAACAGACTGCGACCCGATCGCTCTTGGAAAAGTTTTCGTTAGAATTATATATGTTAGCATCGCCCTTGAAGAATGCCCGATCGCCCGATCGGGAGATTTAGCTCCGGCTGTGCCAAAATTGTCTAAATCGCTCACAAGTGTTACCAGTCAAAGATCGAGCTGTAACACTTTACCCCACCTGTGCTCATGCAAGATTTCATTAATAACATCTCTCGCTACCCTCGTTTTTTGATTACTGTCTGTCTCGGAATCTTCTTTTTCCTGTTCGAGCGACTCAGACCTCTGCTCGATCGACCGGCAACTGCGATCGCCCTGATTACTTCGATTGTAGCGACTTTTGTCTTTCTAACTTTTACACTGCGCGCCATGTTAGGTCTGAGTCCGGTTTAAAGGCAAAATTTCTGCCCCAAAAAACCGGCTTACTCTGACAAACTGTGGCCCACAAACAAGGCAGGCAGAGGGTTTAGGAAAGTTGTCGCTGCTGAGTTTTAGTTGAAACACTAACCCCCGAAATCAGTGCAACTCTTCCGTGCGATCGCACACGCCGGCAATAGTTGCTGCGATAGATTGGAAGAGGAAGAAAGTTACCCTAGTTATGTGAGCGCTCCTCAACCTTGGCGCAAGCAAACATTACCGCAGTGCAGCACAAGCGTTTCTGACTATCAACACAACAGGGGAAATACTGCATCTCTGTTTCCCCGATTTCCGACTTAATCCTTAGGAAGCGGCACACCCCGCCCCGCTTTCCTCTCCCGTTAACCTGACGGTATCACGAGAGTTTCCAGCGGACAAGACCAATGAAATTTGAACATATCTATCAATTTTTTCAAGACCCCCCTCCTGTTTATCTAAACAAGGAGCTAGCAGTGTGCTACATCCTCTCGGTGTTATTGCGCGGAGATTCCTACGGTACAGAACTCATCGGACAACTAGAGCGGGAATTCCCCATCTACCGACTTTCTGATACCGTCCTCTACAGCGCTCTGAAATTCCTGGAAGATGAAGCCGTAATCACCGGTTACTGGAAAAAAGTAGAAGGACGCGGCCGCCCCCGCCGGATGTATCAAATCCTCCCGGAGTGGCGGCACCAAGCTCAAGACCTGGCTCGTCTGTGGCACGAGTACATCGGTCAGGGAAACAGCGCATCTGGCCGTCGCCCCCGCGCCTTAGAAACTGGTCACACGGGTTAGCCGGCGTTGGAATCGGATGCCTAAACCCTTGAAATGCTGGCGCTACTAGCAAAGCGAATTGTCGGATTGCCTTCGCTTTGCCAGCCTCGCCGCATAGCGATTAGAGCTACACTACGTCAGGACTTACGCAGGGTCAATTAAGAATTTGGTGATGGGGAGATCTCGGAATTTGGTGATGGGGAGAAAAACGCCTTGCTACAAAGCTTTCTGCGAATTTTGTGAAAAAAGTGTCTGCGTAAGTCCTCGATCGCTTTCATCAGTAAACTTATGTAAAGTAATAGTAGATAATTTCACTTACAAAAACTTCTACCGATGGATACTACTGTTCTTTCTTCAACCTTTGTGATGACGCTGCTGCTGGCTGTAGGCTTGTTTTTCTTCATCAAGGCCTCAGTCAAAGATCGCATCGAACAAGTCAAGCTTGCTTCCGAGAGCGCCCAAGAGTCATTGTTAACCCAGCTACAAGAGTATTTTGCTGCTAGGGCTTACCGAGTTGCAGCCGTTGATGCCCCCAACTATAAAGTCACCTTTGAGGGTGTTGTGCGGCCGAGTTGGTTTTTAGCTATCTTTTTAACCCTGTTGAGTGCAGGGGGGGCTCTCTGCTTGGGACTGGTTTTGGGGATGCTAGTACCGCAGCAAGGTCAAATTTTCCTAGGTTTGGTACTGCTGTCGCCGCTGACGGGGATATTTTACTGGAAAAAAGCTGGACGTTCCGAGCAAGTCCTTCTCAAACTCGAATCAGTTGCTGACTCGGAAGGCCCAACTAAAAGCTTTGTTACTGTCAGAGCTCACCGCGATGAACTAGCAACTATGCAAAAAGCTTTAAATTTGAAACCGCTGGAAGATTAAAAGTTTGGCGCGGAACGTTTTTTGATATGCTAGATGGCGTGATTCGACTTCGAGCCGACAAACGGATTGCTGCTTGCAGCTCTCTCGTTGGCCCGAAAGTTCGATCGACTGGCACAGTCAAACGATTTTAGATTGTTAGATTTGAAATTTATTCTACAGATGAATCTGGGAGCTTTAATTTTCGTCTAAAATTTTGGGCAGATCCCTCAGAAGCGTCGGGGCTTGTATCCGTTTTTGGGCAGATTCAAAAAAAACCATTATCCTGAGAGTGCCAATTGTGCCGATCGCCCGCTGCGGTGATCTATCCTGTTGCGATGGCTCCTTATACCCTAACTTCCCAAGGATTTTTCGCGTAAATTTCAGTTGGCACTCTCCAGACAATGAGAACTCTGGCGCTTTTGTTAAAAGAGTTAGAAAAACATTGCTGTCAATGTTTTGAGCTCAACATTTTGAGCTATGCGCGACTGGCCGACACCACAGGAATTTTTTCTGCGGTTGCTTCCAGCATCACCTTTAAGCTAGGAAACAAGAAATGGTTCTCTTCTACGTATTGGGCTCCAAATAAACCTTTTTCAGCCCAGAAGTATCTGTCGGTGGTATGCTCGTTACGCTTGACCAACAGTAAAGCTGGGGGAGCAATGCCTTCGGCATGGATGAACTTGCGAGCCGCTGTTACGGGTTTATCTTCGCCGCTCTCGATGCTATATTGAGGCACACACTCTAAAATTCTGCGTCCTTCTTGTCGGCGGCGACTTTTGCGTTTGCGTCTCCTGGCCAATTTCTTTACCTCCTCTGTGAGCAGACAGTGTGAGTAGACAGTATGAGCAGACAGGTTTTGACATACTCCCCAGCCATAAAAACATGGGGATTCTGGATTCAAACAGCTTTCCTCAAGCACAGCTTGTCTGATATTGCCGAGCATCCTAGGTTGATGCGCCAACCTAAATTTGAGATTTTTTGGATCATAGAGTTGAGACCGAATTTTTAGATCTGGCGACTCAACAATATATGATTAAATCATCAAAGCCGTTCCGAATCGGACGGGGCTTTAGAACCAATTTTTAGGTAATCATAGCTACCAAATCCGAGGCCAGTATATCTCTTCTAGCTCAAAATTTCAACTGTTTTTAATATATCGACATAATCTTAATATTCGTGCCGATCGACAAAAGTGTAGCGGTTGTGCTAATGTGAGCCGCAAGTTCCGGCACCAGCCCAGCTTGAGAATCTGTGGAAACTAGGCAGACGGGGGTTTGAGGCAATTTGTGTTAATGAAAGCCGAATGCTTAGAACCGAGCAGCCTGCCATCAAAGCGCAGACACCAGAAATTTAGAAGTCTCCGATCTGTAATCGGCGACTGAGCAGTTGTAATTTACTGAAAATTCCGTTAAAGATCTTAATGTCGCGCTCATGTTAATGCCAGCCAGTTCAGAATTTGTCAAGCTTTGTCGATCGCAGGTGGCGATCGCCGTCAGTTTGGGCGCGACATTCAGCGCGGTATACCTGACACAAGAGCTGGTATCCGGCAGCGAGGCAAAGTTAGTGCCGATCGCAGTTTACCCAGACACCTCAGTCGAACCAGAAAATCAGGAGTTGAGGCTCGAATCTGCTCCAAGCTCGACAGTGAAACCGATGTCGCGGCGGCTGGCTGCGCCGGCTCAGTCTGTGGAAGCATCAACCGTAGAGGCGATCGCGCCAGAGCCACTTCCAGGTTTTGAAAACAGTTCCAATCAGTGCCAAGGCCCGGAAAATGTCTGGCAGCAACGGAAGCAAATTGTGACGCCTCTGATACACGAGGGATCTGTCATGGGACTCCTGGTCAGCGGTAGGGAAGACAGGGCTTGGAACGAGCGAGAAGAGGCTCAGATGCAACAAATTGCTCGCACCTTGGCGCTTGCCTGTATTTTAGACCAGCGATCGCAGTGGATGCAGCAGGAATTGGGATCTTCTCGGCAAATCCAGGCTCAGGTTTATGACACGATGCACAATTTGCTGCACCAGTTCAAAAGTCCGCTGACAGCGTTGCGAACTTTTGGCAAACTGTTAGCGCGCAGGCTGGTACCAGAAGACAAAAACCGCAATGTGGCTTTTAGTATTGTCCGAGAGAGCGATCGGCTGCAAGAATTGCTCGGCCAGTTCGATCGCACAGTAGACACCGGCGAAGCAAATCTCAGACTCCCATCAGGCACTTCAGAAACAGCAACTTCCAATATGGAATTAATCCAGCATTCTCCTCTGTCGCTGTTACCGGTGGCCAATTTGGACGAATCCTGTTTTGTGGGATTCGTCTTAAAACCACTGTTAATTTCCGCATCTGCGATCGCATCCGAAAGGCATCTGTCATTACTAGCCGACATACCCACGGACTTGCCACCAGTCTGGGCGAATGATCGAGCTTTGCGCGAAGTTTTGAGCAACTTAATTGACAATGCCTTGAAATATACCCCCGCCGGCCGCCAAATTTATATTAAAGTAAGCTACGACGCGAACCACCGCCCCTTACCTGCCATAGCAGTTGCAGTCAGCGACACAGGTTCCGGCATTCCCCCCCAGGATTTAGATCACTTATTTGAGCGGCACTACCGCGGAGAAAAAGCCCAGACAGAAATTCCCGGCACAGGATTGGGTTTGGCTATAGCCCGCGATTTAGTCCGCCAAATGCAAGGAGAAATCCAAGTATTTTCCCCAGTAAATCAGGAATGGCTGCCATCTAGTACAGCTCATTTATATCCAGCAGATCGCGGCACTACATTTGTCGTTTGGCTGCCGGTGAAGAAGGAAGAATGAAGAAGTCTGATGATGGAAGTCGGAAGAAGATCTACACAGCAAGCTTGAGCGCGAACCCTATTTTACGTAAAATCAGGTGGATTTACTTGACATCAGTGTCAAACAAGAATGCAAATCTAAACCCCTCTTCTCAAGCATGATATTCATCAGTTATTGCCAATATAAAATATAAAATATAAAATATAAAATATAAAGAAGTCTAAAAAACTCTATTGTTGGGAGACAACTTTTATGAAGCATCTGCCTTTATCCGAAAAAATTTCCAAGTTTTCAACTTTTTTGCCACTTCTCAAAAAACACTTTTTTACTGTACCATTTTTAGTTATTTTCAACACTCTCACTGTCCTAATTTTGGGCGGGCTGAGCCTATACGCCAAACTCAACAACCAGGGAGATGGAGTTGAACGCCTTTTTAGTGATCCTTTTAATTCTTGGTTCCCTTACGAAGGCCTTTTCACCGGAATTTCCGAAATCCTCTGGTGCATCCCAGTCGCAATTTGTGCATTTACATTCGGAGTGCTGCGTCAAAAAGAGCCGCGCAGTCGATCGGCAATATTCTTATTTTTTAGCGCTGTACTGCTGGGAGTCTTTTTCCTGGATGACAGGTTTCGGATGACGTTGATTCTTTTTCAGTTGGGAATATCTAAGAAATTAATTTATTTGTGTTATGGTAGTGGTGTTTTTTTATACGGAATAAATTTTTGGCGATACATCAAAACCACTCCTTACCTGCCATTAGTCGCCGCATTCCTCTTGTTTGCTATCTCGCGGTTTGAGGACATTATAGACACTCAAAGTCTAGGAGTACACGCCATGTTAGAAGATGGCACTAAGTTATTAGCTCTTCTGAATTTAGCCATGTATTTTTGGCACGTATGTCATCAAGCAATTTGGCAGTATTTGCAGCAGAGGGAAAAACCTTAAGTCAGTTGGCAGTTGACAGTTGGCAGTTGACAGTTGGCAGTTGGCAGTTGACAGTTGGCAGTTGACAGTTGACAGTTGACAGTTGACATTAGTTAGATGGAAAAATCAAGAAATAAGCAAGATAAGCTAATTAGCAATTACCGATTACCGATTACCGATTACCGATTACCGATTACCGATTACCAATTACCAATTACCGATTACCGATTACCAAGGATTGCCAATCATGGTGAAGGCGGCCCAATAATAGGGATGGGAAAGGATTCGATCGCCCCGCGCGGCAATTTCTGGAGGCAAAATTAGAGGCAAAGAAAGCCCTTCGACTCGCAGCAGCCCGTCTTGAATCCGCACGCGCCCTCGCAGCATCTCCAATTGCGCTTGCCGCAAAGCCTCGGCTTTAATAGTCACATTGCCCTCGCGTCTGGGGGCCCGCAACTGCCGGTAAAACCCCGTCATCAGCCCCAAAGTTCCCTCATCGCTGACTTCCCACAAACTCGCTAAAGCCGATCGCGCACCGCTAGCTACCGCCAAACCCGCAAACCCCAACTCCGCCTCTGCGTCGCCCAAAGCGGTACTACACGCGCTTAAAACTAAGAGATTCACTGGCGGTTCATTCCATCGCAACTGCCGCATTTCAGTGATTAGTAATTTAGTATCCCACAATTGAATGTAAGAATTGCTTGGTTGCCCAGGCTGGAATTGGCTGTGAGTGGCTAGGTGAATGATGCCAAAAGGTCGATTTGCCCGCTGATCTTGCAAATTTCTGAGCGTAAAATCTTGATTCAAAAATGATTTTCCGCGATCGGGCGGCGCGATCGACTCTAACTCCACCGGTACCGCCGGTAATGGCGCTTTATCTTCAAATACCGATGCGCCCATCGCCAACACTTCGTCGTCAGCAATATTGTCGTAGCGGGTATCCGTCAAACTCAGACTGGGGATCACACTAATGCTGTATTTTTCTATTAAAAATTCTTTGCCGTCGTGAAGGGCAGCAAACGGCAAGCTTCGCAAACCTGCTGCCGGAATTACAATTAAATTTTCAATCTTTAAAGCTGTTAATTCTGGGGCTATTGGCGCAATTAACCACCGATAAAGTTTTTGAGCAGAATCTAAATAACTGATACTATTTCTTCTTCTGGGATTAGTTATTTCGGTTTGCAGGAATTCGGCTAGTTGCAACACCTGCCAGCGCGTTGTTGCTGGAACTAAAATGCGCATCGGTTGAGCATTGGCTGTGACTAATACTAATTCTAAATGCTCCCCGTTAGGAACATCTGAAGTTTCTTTACCAGCAGGTGGCAAGCTCTCCCCCAACTTTTTTTCTAAGGGGCTAGGGGGCTGCGATCTGAGGTTTTTGAGTACAGGCAATAGATTAGATAAATCCCGACTTGCTACCAGCACTCCTCCATTTTCTTTGGCGGCGGCTGCATCGGCTCCGCTGACCCAATTCATATAAATAATTGCCGATTTGACGCTGGTAATTTGTTCGTTTTTGCGAAGAATTTCGTAAATTACGGACATATTAGTGATCGGGGTTCTGGTGGCCAATTTTAGATGTTTTTCGTACTCGCGAGTGAATGTTTTTTCAAAGGCTAAAACTTCAGAGCCTGCCGGATCGTATTTGCGAGAAGGAGCGAAATTATCCGGGCTAATTGGGGAATTTTTGTCTCGATTTGGCGATCGCAATTCTACTTGCAAAGATGCAGGAAATGACGGCGCACGAGGAGGAGTTGGTGCGGGAGTTGGTGCGGGAGTTGGTGCGGGAGTTGGTGCGGGAGTTGGTGCGGGAGTTGGTGCGGGAGTTGGTGCGGGAATTGGTGCGGGAGTTGGTGCGGGAGTTGGTGTGATTATGGAAATCAGATTTGGTAAACTTCCTTGGGTGTAAGTTTGCCCAAATGCAAGACTGGAGAAAATGGTGTTTCCCTCACCAGCATTAATGCTTCCCTTTGTTCCATTGTCGATCGCGCCGCCAACTACAAAGGGTAGATCAATACCGCCTCCGTGCCGAATTGCGATCGCGCCGCTTCCCGCACCTCCGGCAGTAGAAATACTGCTGGAAAGATTCCCGGATATATCATCGTTGAAAACATTGTTCGATCGAAACAAACCGAGAGTTGTCACATCAACGTTGCCACCTGTGCCGCCTTGCTTGCCACCTCTAGCGTCGATCGATCCCAACTGAATGTTACCAGTCGCTCTCAGGGATACATCCCCGCCGTTGCCCTTGGAAGTGCCGCGGGAGTTGAGATCGAGAGCGGCAATTCCGGCTTGCGAGGTGACAGTAATATTGCCGCCGATCGCCCCCGAAGCATTCAAAGCGCCCGCAGTTAAAGAGCCGGCCTTGCTGTTGAGTGCGATCGCGCCACCTGTTCCCGTTACTGACGAGGAGTCGATCGCGCCCGCAACCACAGTATTCCCCTCAACCTGAATGCTTCCGCCGTTGGAGGTAATATTGCGAGTCCGAATCTCGCGAGTTGCTTGCAGATTCACGCTGCCGCCATCCGTTTTGAAATTACCCTCTAACAGGACATTTCCTGCCTTGAGATGGGCTACCAAAGCAGCCGTCGTATCCCCCCGAAGAGTAGCAGAATTTCGCGCGTTTATGGTCAAACTGCGGACTGCAATTGTTGAAGCAGCCGTCACATTAACAGCGTCAGCCGAGAGCAGGCCCAACCTCTGAGTTTGACCGATGGGGCCCCGAAAATTAATATTACCGCCAGCGCGCAGGGTCAAATTATTGGCGCGGCCCAGGATGCTGTCGAGGGTATTGGCAAAAGCGATATTTCCGGTACTGGTGGCTAGGGTGGCGCTGCGATCGACTGTGACGGCACTGTTAAAAGTGATGTTGCCGGCTGTCGCGATCGCACTGAATAGCTCGGTACTGCGGCCGTTGACAATCAAACTAGCTAGGGGTGTAGCTTGACCGACTGTACCGCCGAACCGCACTCGCTGAGCGTCAAGTCTCAGGGCGTGAGATCCGTCTAGGCTGCCGGAAAACAGAATATTGCCCCTAGCTTGAGTGCTGAAAGCTGCATCAGCAATCAGGGACAGGTTGCCTGTAAAAGTGAGATCTGCGCCGGATGTGGCAATGTTCGCGCCGATCGCACTTTGGGGCGCGTCGAGAGTCAAACTAGCGCTGCCGGTGGTTCTCAGGGGATGGTCGATCGCGATCGAGTTGCCTTGAAGTGTTAGCGGGCTGTTGAAGGTAATGGGTGCGACGATCGCGATCGAGCTGCTGTTGGCGCGCCCGATCGCGATCGAGCCAAAATCCCCCGCCAAAGCGCCGAGATCCGTGTACGTCAAGTCCAAAATGCCCAAAATATCGCCGGTGCCACCAATCCGAATTGCTCGGCTGTCGTTGGGTTGCAAGCGAATTGCTCCCCCCGCACTGCTGACGGAATTGTTGCCACCCCTGAAGTCAATGCCGTTAGCAGTGAG
The DNA here is from genome assembly GCF_036706065.1 of Microcoleus sp. A2-C3. Lineage (NCBI taxonomy): Bacteria > Bacillati > Cyanobacteriota > Cyanophyceae > Oscillatoriales > Microcoleaceae > Microcoleus > Microcoleus sp. A2-C3. Next base: position 24,846 of record NZ_JAUBVX010000021.1, read on the forward strand.
AGCGATGTTACCACCGTTCGCATTCAGCCGCCCCAGAGAGATGCTGCTGGCGAAAATGTTGATGTTGCCGCCTTGAGTCTCGATTAAATCGTTGGGATCATTGACAAAAAACACTCCGCCTGATCTAAATGTTACGCTGTCTCCGGTTCTCGCTTGCAGTGAAAGTTGGTTATCGGGCAAGTCTTGGACGGTGATCTCGCCGGGGGTGTCTAGAACCACGTTGCTGCCGGCCGCCATCTGTTCCAACTGCACTTCTGAGATCGTCGATGTGTCAGATGGTTCTGTTGTCGCTTGGAGTTCTCCGTCGGTCGATCGCACGGTGGTGTCGTCATTACCGCTGACGATCGCAATATTTGCCGGATCGAGCCACAAACTGCCGATCGCCCCGTTAGTCGCGCGGGTATCGACCTCTCCTTGGAAAGTTAGAGCATTTTTGCCCGAAACTTCGACTGTGCCGCCGTTACCTGCGGCGATGCCCCCGCGAGCAGTAATATTGCCGAAGAAGCGAGTTGTATTGTCTGACCAAATTACTGCTGTGCCGCCGTTGCCGCGGTCGATCGCGTTTGCTGCGATCGTAGAATCAGGACTAACATAAGTCACCTGAGCATTTGGTACTGGTTCCATCCCCTGGAAACCGCCTCCGACGCGCACAACACCTCCGCCGTTAGTCCCGGAAGCATTGATATTGGCGCCGAACAGTCCGACTTTTTCGCCTAAAATATTGACTGCGCCGCCTGTTGGGCCAGAAGGGGCAAATACATTTACAGTACCGGAGACGATCGCACTTCCGGCATTTACCTGCACTTTTTGACCATCAGTCAGTACCAATTGACCTTGGGCGTTGGTTGTTAAACCTGTAGCTGAGGCTACTCCTGGGCCCGTCAGCAACTGAGGTAAAGCAGCCGGGGCGATTGCAGATTTTTCTGACGGCAAAAATGGAGTAATTTCTAAACTCAATAAATTCCCAACTTGACTGATGCGAACTGCATTTTGTCCGGGAACAGCAGCCACTGTAATTTGACCTGCTGGCGCGGATAATTCCCCAGTATTAATAACTGTTCCACCCAGCAAAGTTAAATTTTGACCGCTACCAACTGCTAAGTTTCCAGTATTGACAATTGTCCCGGTTTGTGAATTATTAAAATTAAATTGATTGGGATTTCCGAGCAAGGATTTATAATCATTAATTCCGGCAGAATTGAACCAACCATCGCCGAAACCGATACCTGTAGCAGTTGTGGCGAGAAAAGAACCAGGCACGTTTAATCTAGCATTTTGACCGAAAACAATTCCCGCCGGATTCATTAAGAATAAATTTGAGTTCCCGCCACTGACAGAAATCAGACCGTTAATGACGGAAATATTGCTGCCGGAAATCCGCCCTAAGATATTTTGAATATTTGGATTAGTTAGAAAGTTCCCGATTTGCCCTTCGCTGAGATTAAATTGGCGGAAGCTGTGAAAGAGATTTGCGCCGTTTCCTGACAGTTGTCCGCCACTAATGTTTAAGCGATTTTGCTCCTGATTGACAACAGTATTAGTGCCGTCATTCGCCGGAACTACAGATTGCGATCGCACTGCTAGCGGTAGCAGCCAAAAACCTAATGTCAAAATTAGAACAGAGCGAAAAAAATAAGTCATTAGTCATTAGTCATTAGTCGTCAGTCATTAGTCGTCAGTCGTCAGTCATTAGTCAGAGGGAAGTCAGAAAAGCCAATTCCCTATTGCCAATTCTAGTCTCTGGTACTTGAGATTTTGTTTGAGCTGTAATGTTCCGCGAAAGTGCCAGTAAACTTAAAAAGGTCGATCGAGGTTGCGCGCATGGGGCTTTTCTCCTGGGTGTGAATCTGCTGAGTTAGTCGATCGCACTTCCAAACCACCCATTACTAGAATATCGGAAATACGATGCAAATTTAATATTTATCTGTGGCAGGTGTCTTGACAAAGTGTTCGCTTTCGTCCTATAATTTGTAGACTGATTAGATGGAACAGCAGTCAACCCACGAAATAACTAGCTCCTCTGACCAAGTTATCTGACGAAGTTAACAACAAAATATTGATGCTTTTAGAGATCAACCATGCAAACTCAAACTTTCCCATTTTTAAATGAACAAGTAGTTGAGCATATCTTTGCATTAGGCGAACTGACTCGCGATGACAGACAGCGAATTCAGTCAATGTTATTAGATGAGTCGATCGGCGAAAATGAATTGAGGTTAATTGAAAAAGTCATGGAAGGCGTAGTCAAGGGAATACTAGACGTGCTTTATTAGTTGAAAACTTGCGCAGACTTATGTAAAAGTAGGGTGCGCGTTGCGCACCTTACTCTAATTTCAAATAAAATCGAAAATCACTCTAAAAATCATCATCTGAAGCCTCATCGGAGCTCTCATCGCTACGCACAAGTTCAGAAGGAGGCCTATCGCTACTCCAGGCCCACCACACAGCGCCACACCGACAGCGGTAAAATTCTTGCCACTTGCGGCGGTTGGACTCGGTGTATACTGGCGATCGACGATTAATCCAGACTTCATGGGCATCCGTGCAGCTAGCAGCGCACTTGGGACAGCAAAACTCAGTAGCGTGAACCGCCGCCGCAGTCCATTCAGGAGAATGTGGAGCAAAAGCTTCCATGTGTTAGAGTTTCTATCTAAACTGCTGGTAATTACGGCAAATCAAGGGTTGCTAAAGATCCGCAGAACTCGCAATCACATAAGCAACGACATAAATACGCTGTTGAGTGCGTAATTTATCTGCCAGTTATTTTTTTTGGCATTTGCCGTCCGATGAATAGTATAACTGATGTGGTGCAAGCCGTCGATCGGCATTCTCAACTATTTCAAGGACTAGGCTCATGTCTATTTACAACTTTATCTCATTTCTGGGCATTTTTGGCTTATGTGCGATCGCCTGGATTTTCTCAGAAAACCGCCAAGTTCGTTATATACCTTGGCGCGTCATCATCTGGGGCATTGGCCTGCAATTAGTCTTAGGATTTTTAGTATTCCTGTTTCCCCCAACTCGCATCGCCCTAGAGTGGTTTACAGGCTTGCTCGATGGAGTATTCACCGCTGCTGACACCGGAGCGAGATTTGTATTCGGCACAAACATCGTACCAAAACCAGGTCAAGAGCCGCCAATTAATTTAGGATATATTTTCGCCTTTCGAGCTTTACCGACAGTAGTCTTTTTTTCCGGCCTCATGGCCTTACTGTACAACATCGGCGTAATTCAAATTGTCACCGAAGTTTTTGCCAAAATATTTTATAAGACAATGCGGTTGAGTGGCGCGGAAGCCCTCAGCGGCGCAGCCAATATTTTTGTAGGAATAGAAGCAGCAATTGTCGTCAAGCCTTATTTGCCACAAATGACTCGTTCCGAACTTTGTGCAATCCTCTCCTGCTGTTTTGGAACCGCCGCTTCATCAACTTTAGCAATTTACGTCAGCTTTCTCAAGCCTGTATTTCCAAATATTTTAGGACATTTAGTTTCAGCCTCAATTATCGCCATTCCCGCTTGCTTTGTCCTGTCCAAGATTTTAGTGCCGGAGACAGGAGTACCGCTGACAATGGGCGGTATCCCCAAGGAAAATCCTAAGCCCCAAGGCCACGAGTTCATCGGCGACGAAATTAGAGATAATGACGGTGAGATCCGCAAACAAGAGACAGTTGGCGGAGAACCAATCGAACGAGTTAGCCCTTTGGATGCAGCGATAATTGGCGCATTGGACGGTGTGAAAATGTCAGTAGCCATTGCCGCTGTTTTGATTTTAATCTTGGGCTTAGTTTCCTTAATCAATCAATTCTTTGGCTGGCTGGCAGTTTTACCTGCTCCCATCGGCACAATCTTTAGTTTTGTTACCCTGCAAAACATTCAAGGAGTCTTATTTTACCCGCTAACCTTGTTAACCGGAGTTCCCCTTGAAGATTCCTGGGTAGCATCAGTAATCATCGGACGGCGGCTGTTAGAAACCGCGATTCCGCCTTATCAAAGTTTAGCAGAAGCGGCGGCAAAAGGACTAATTAGCGATCGCACAGTTTTGATTGTCAGTTACGCCCTTTCCGGCTTCGCCCACCTAGCATCCGTTGGCATATTTGTCGGCGGCACAATCGCCCTAATTCCCTCCCGCCGCAAAGACATTTCCGAACTCGGTTGGAAAGCATTATTTGTCGGCACTTTAGCAACAATGATGATTGCCTGCATCGCCGGCTTATTTGACACCGGAGACGCGAGCATTTTAGGCGCTAAGGCCGCCCCTGCTGCCCCGATAACTGCCCCCGCTTCCCCGAAACCGCTGGCATCCCCCGCCGCGACTTCCAAGCCGTTAGTTGCTCCAGCAATTGCCAGCCCGAAGCCTTCGCCCAAGGGTGAGAAAGTGGCTCCTAAAGCTCAAGAATCTCCTAAATCTGAATCGAATAAAAGTCCTTAATATCTACCAGGGACTCGTAGGGGCGGGTTCACCCACAATATTTGTCAATTATTGACAATCTCTAAAACCCGCCCTCACCCAGCAGTAAATCCCGGACTACTGTATGAAATAGTTTGACATAGTTGATCAATTATTGACAATCTATAAAATTGGCTATCATTTAACAATAAATCCCAAGTTACAGTTATATTTTTGTATTGGATAGAAATCCAGGTTGATGTAGTTTATTGGTTGTGTGGGGGCGGGTTTATGTAGGTTATTGATGGGAGTTAAATATTGTTGGTGAACCCGCCCCTACGAGTCCGTGATAGATAAGATTGTTTTTTTGCAGATTAACTGGTTCCAAGGCTCTGCCTTGGAACCGATATTCAGAAGCTCTGCCTCGACTGGAAAAAAGGAGGCAGAGCCTCCGGATCTGCGTTACCAGGCAGAGCCTAGTAACGAGTAGTAAATTCCCTCTTCCTTCTTCCCTCTTCCCTCTTCCTTCTTCCTTCAACTATGAATCCCGAACCAGAAATTCGCCGCCTGTTAGATGTGATGCCCGCTTCCGGTCGCATGACGTGTAAAATTATTAATAAGCCTCAACAATCGACGGTGATTGATTGCGATTTTCCTTTACCTTGGCATCAATCTCGCCCGATTTATATTAATTTTGATTTGTGGCGGCTGCTATCTAAGCCGCAGCGGGATTTACTGCTATTGCGAAATGTGAGTTTTTTGGGAAATTTTAAGTGGTTTAAAGCGGATATTTATCAAGGTGCGGCTGTGGCGGGAATTGTCGGCACTGTTGTAGAGTTGTTGCAGGGTGATGCGATCGGAATTGCGATCGCCGGTGGGTTGACTGGATTGGCGATGACTCGAATTTGGCGCGACAATCGCAGTTCGCAAGTAGAGCTAGATGCTGATGAAACGGCGATTAGAGTCGCGGGAAGGCGTGGTTACAGTGAATCTGAAGCGGCGGGACATCTGCTGGGGGCGATCGAAGCTGTGGCTCAAATTGAAGGGCGCAGTTTGGATTTTAATGAGTTGATTCGGTGTCAGAATTTAAGGGCGATATCGGGTATTTCGGCGGTGGGTGTGCCCGATCGCGTGAGGCAAGATTGATAAAAAACATCGCTACTCAACCTAATTAGCCTTGACAGACAAAGGTTCCAGAAGCTTAACGGTTTCATCCAGCACAGCTTCTGGTAATTTTTGCGCGATCGCGATCGCCCTTTGACGAGTTTCTCGATTAATTGCTTATGTCGCAATACGGTTCACTTAAGACTGTTCAGTCTATAAAACTATGTGAAAAATTTATACTGCGATTGCCGCGCGAGGACGCTCGCAATGACAAATAAACCTTAAGTGAACCGTATTGGCTTATGTCGCACGCTGAACAGACAAAACTTGCACTTTCACCGTCTTAACCAGCTTGGCTAATGCACTGATTTTAATCGAAAGTGCGATAAATTTTTTTAGGGATTTTATGCAAGCGACGCACCCTACAACTATAACCGAGAACAATGATAAACTTGATATTCATACCCATCTACCCCAGGCAACTCGCGCGATTCAAGCTGACACTTTTGTGCTGCTAAGTTGACAGGTGCGCGAAAATTTACCAACCACAAATCTAGCGGACGTTCCAATTGACTGAGTGTCTTATCCAGTATTCCCGCGACAATTTCCGGTGCATCCCTTCTCTGCTTAACTAAAAGAAACTGTGGAGAATCAAACGCTTTAACTTCTTCCTTTTTCCTAACATCCGTTACATCCGTTACAAAATCCGCTGCCGAACCCTTCTTCCTAACATCCGTTACATCCGCTACATCCGCTACATCCGCTACATCCGTTACATCCGTTACATCCGCTACATCCGCTACATCCGCTACATCCGCTACATCCGCTACAAAATCCGCTGCCGAACTTCTTTCCCATTCCAATCCTATCCCCATCAACTCTCCTATTTCTACATGAGTATTTTGAGTAGTGGCAATTAACACGGGAACTTTCGAGACTTCGCGGATAATCGGAATTAAAAGGTCTGGTTTGTAATATTTGCGATAGCCGAGATTGGAATTTACTGTGATACCGCTGACAAAACCCATTGCTAAAATTAGCATGACTGCTTTTTTGCCAGAAATTTCTACGGCAGGCAAATTAAACCATTTACTTTTGACTGTAGGTGTGCTATAAATAACTGCTAAGATTGCTCCTAACAATAAGATCGCACCGGGAAAGTAGACGAAATTGTATCGAGGGCCGCGAGTTAGGTCAATTCCTAGAATGTATGCAAAGCTGAAAAATAGGAAAATTGCTCCTAGTACAAATCCGCCGAAAATCACAGTACCTAAATGAGTATTCGGCGTTTTTAAGGAATTATTAAGAGCGTTTTTCAGCAGGGGAAGTGCCCAGACAAAAAATATTGTCATGCCGATCGCAGATCCAGCCACTACTGCCAAATTTGGCGATTCCACCGGAAGCAGCGACACGACAGTAATCCATCCCGCGCAAGCTTGGAAAATCGGCGCGATCCAATCTACGAATGTGCGATCGCCACTGACAAGCCAATTCGTGAGCTCGCTACCGTATTTATTTGACAAAAATACCGGCAGCCAAACTAAACCGCCAGCTAAAGTCCCCAGCGCTACTGCGACAAGCCGCCAGATAATTTGAAATTGCCAAATATTCGGCTGCTGATTATTTGAAGTTGCCAACTTCTGATTAAATTGCAGCCAAATTACAGCAATTAAGGCGATGGCTTCGGCACACAAAGTCAGCACAAAAAAGTAGTGAGAAGCAATTCCCAAACAGTTAACAACTATCCAAAGCAGCACCGCCAAAACAGGCAGTGTAGCGCGCTGTTCCAGCTTTTTTGCAGCTAAGGTCAAGCAAAAAAGAGAGGCAATAACTAATAAGATTCCTAACGTATAATGGCGGGCTTCTTGAGCGAGATAAATGCCGTAGGGAGAAACTGCCATCATCGCGGCCGCACATTGAGCAACTAAACGAGAATTGAATGCAAACTTGCCTAAAAAGTAGATTGCGGGTACTGAAATAACGCCTAATAATGCCGGTAGCGATCGCCCAATCCACACTAAACTATCCTCAGTCGGCCCAAATAATCGCATCCACCAGTGGGCTAGCATAAAATACACTGGCGGATGGTTGCTTTCTAGCAGCAAATGGTTTAGGACATCTGCAATGCCAGCATCGGGACGAAATTGCAGCGGTTGTAGTAGAGTGGGAAGGTCGATCGCGCGATCGATCGGCACACCGCGAAAACTGTTCCCCAAACTAAATACCAGAGTCGAAAACTCGTCCGTCCACAGCGGTTTCGAGTCCAAATTGGCAAAACGCAGCATTAGGGCGATCGCCATCCACAGCAATATTAGCAACAGTTGTTTATTTTTAATCATCAATTCAGTCATTCAAAGGTCTTGGGAAGAACAGTTATTATAGTTGCTAGTTGCTAGTTGTTAACTATCAACTGTTTAAAACCCTCCCGGCCAACTGTCAACTGTCAACTGTCAACTGCCAACTGTCAACTGTCAACTGTCAACTGTCAACTGCCAACTGCCAACTGCCAACTCTCAACTGTCAACTTCCGTCACCCGCCAGCTCAGCTTCATATTAATCCAGAAATTCCACAGAGTCACGACTGCGATCGCAATTAAAGTCGCCAAATATTCATTCATCCCCAAAATATTAAACATCACATTAACCAGCAGCACATTCAAAATCAAACCCATCAAGCAAATTGTATTAAACTTCAACAGCCGTTTCAAGCGCTGCTTCATTCCCGGCTGTCGCTTAGAAATATCCCCAAAAGTCCACAAATCATTCCAAAAAAAGTTACTGATAATTGCCAATTCAGCAGCAAGAATCAGACTGCGAGTCAGCTCCAAATTGAATATCTCGCGCAGCACGTACAAAACCGCCATATTCACAAATACGCCGCTGAAACCCACAAGGCCAAACCGCAGAAACTTACCCATCGGCCAGCGGGCAAACCGCAATATGAGCAAATGCCGCAAATACTCAATATACTGTTTCCCAGTAACTTTGCTCTCGCCTTCCTTCCGCTCCTGAAACACGTAACCAACCTCTCCAATCCAGCGGATATCCCCCCTTCCAAGCACTTCAATCAAAATTTTGTAACCCGCAGGATTCATGGTTTTGCCGGCAACGCAACTGCGGCGCACCATAAAATAGCCACTCATCGGATCGGAAACTCGGCCCACCACTCCCGGTAGTACGATCAATCCGACTATTTGAGCTCCCCGTGACAACAATCGCCTGACAACGCTCCAGTCGCTCACCCCGCCCTTGTCAACGTGGCGGCTCGCAGCGGCCAAATCGGCTCCCCGCTGAATTTCTGCTAAAAGCTGCAACAGCGTCTCCGGCGGATGCTGCAAGTCGGCATCGATCACCCCCAAAACCTCGCCCCTAGAGGCTTGCCACCCGCGAATTACGGCTGTCGAAAGTCCCCGCTCATGTTCCCGCCGCATCACCCACAATTGCGGATATTCGGCTGTCAGGGACTGGGCAACTTCCCAGGTGCGATCGGGGCTATCGTCATCGACTACAATTAATTCGTAGTTGCCGGGAATCATGCCATCAAGCAATTGGCTTAATTGTTCCACAATACTCTTGACATTCTTGCACTCGTTGTAGGTGGGAATGACCAAGGAAAAATAAATGGGCGGTGTGTCTGCGTCTGTAAAAGTTGCAGCGAAAGTCGGTACAGCAGGAATTTGCAAAAGCCCAGAAGGCACTGGTAACAGATGATTTGTTTGGTTGATGCCCATAAATTAAGTTTCACAAATTAAAAGATGCTTTTGTATAAGTTGAGTTTTAGCAGAGCGTTCCTCTATAATTAATTGATTTGTTAAGATATAAAAACGCCTTAATTCTAGGCAGTAATTCTGTAACTGAGCCAAAAATAAAACTGTGGATGCAATTCTAGAGCGCGCTTTACAAGGTTATAACATTTCTGCCGCCGAGGCCTTGGTACTTTTGCAGCCAAGAGATCCAGAGGATCTCGCCAAAATTCAAGCAACCGCTGACTTGCTGCGCCGCCGACAATCAGGGGATACTGTCACCTATGTGATTAATCACAATATTAATTTTACTAACATTTGCGAGCAGCATTGCAGTTTTTGTGCGTTCCGCCGCGACGAGGGAGACGAGGGCGCATTTTGGTTAGATGCAGCCCAAATTCAGGAGAAGGCAACTGATGCAGTGCGACGGGGTGCGACGGAAATTTGTATGCAGGGTGGCTTAAATCTTCAAGCTAAGCAGGAGGGCCAATCTTTGCCTTATTATCTGCAATTGGTAAAAACTATTAAGGATAAGTTTCCGCAGTTGCACTTGCACGCTTTTTCGCCGCAAGAAATAGAATTTATTGCCAGACAAGATAATCTGAGTTTCAGTTATGTAATTTCAGCTTTGCAAGATGCGGGAGTCGGTTCGATGCCGGGTACTGCGGCGGAAGTTCTCGACGATGCGGTGCGGAGGATTATTTGCCCGGAAAAACTAGATTCGGCGACTTGGTTAGAAATTGTAGGAACTGCTCACCGTCTGGGTTTGCCGACAACGAGCACGATGCTTTGCGGGCATATTGAGACGGCTTCTCAGCAGGTTTTGCATTTGGAAAAAGTGCGATCGCTCCAACAAACAGCAATTAACAACAACTATCCAGCGCAGATCACAGAATTCATTTTACTGCCCTTTGTCGGACAGGATGCACCGGCTCCTTTACGCAGTAGAGTCGGCCGCGACCAACCCATTTTAGCAGATACATTGTTGCTCACCGCTGTGTCTAGAATCTTTTTGGGAAATTTGATTTCCAATCATCAGCCAAGCTGGGTAAAATTGGGTTTAGCAGGAGCTACAGAAGCGCTGAAATGGGGCTGCAACGATATCGGCGGCACTTTGATGGAGGAGCACATTACTACGATGGCCGGTGCGGTTGGCGGCAGTTGTCAGTCTGTGGAAGATTTGCAGAATGCGATTCGTTCTTTGGGGCGGGATTATCAGCAACGAGATACAATTTATAGACCTTTGGGGGTTGACAAATTGGCTGTAAGTGTGTAATTTTTGGGAGGCGAAACGGGAAGCAGAATTAGTAGGTACGTCAGACTTTAAGCGATCAATTCTTAAAATCATCTGCGTTTATCTGTGTTTATCTGCTTTGTATCTGCGGTTTACCGCTAGAAGACTTATGCAATTGCTCGTCTCATTAAAGTTAGGCATTCCGGGGCACCTACTCTGTCTAAAAGCCGATCGCACTTTCAAATTCTTCTAGCGCTTGACAACTTCCCACCTGCCAAGCACGTTCCACTGTAGCAGGGATCAGTTGGGCGATCGCAATTCCCGGAAAATTCGGACTAATATCAGATTCCAAATACTCTCCATCTTGTTGTAGCAAATAGATGCGAAGCCTGCCACTATCATAAACCCAGACTTCTGGAACTCCAATGATTTTATAGGCATCGATCGCAGTTTTGGAAGTAACATCCGTCTCAATGGCTAAATCCGGTGGCGGATCGTCCGGTTGCAGTCGGCGGCTGCCGATCATCCGCTGATAATTTAGAATGTAAAAGCAAGCATCAGGTTCAATTCCTGCTTCACCTTCCCGTTTGAAAGTAGTAGAACCAAACGGTTCATATCTTCTGCCCGCCGACTTGAGTAAAATTTTAACAATATCGGAAATTAAATCTTTCGGCCTTTCGTGTTCTGGTAAAGGAACCATGATTTCTAAAGTTTCTTTGCTGTAAGCAACTCGTGCCGATCGCTTTTCTCCCAATTCCTCCAAAATCGACTCAAATTCCAGCCAACTTATATTAGGAATAGTTACGACACTGCCGGGAGCAAGCTCGATTTGACTGACAGGTTTGAGGATGGGAGCGATCACAATCATAAGCTGAATGGAGAGCTAGTTGTTAAGTTTGTGCGAAATAAGAGTTTGTGGAGATATCCGTTGAGTGTAGCACGGGGAAGGAGCGGAGATTTGCGATCGCACTTTCGACTACAATGCTCGAAAGGGCGATCGCACATTTGACACTTCAATCCAACCGAATTAACTTAACTAACAGACTCATGATTTCTCCCTGTTCGGGTGTAATAATGATGCGATTGTCGGGAATGGCGATCGGATGCGTCCAACGAGCAACTTCCGCGTAGCGCAATGCGTGGAGTTGGTGGATAGTGCGCCGTACTCCCAGCGGCGAACCGATGATGACATGACGGATGGATTCGCGATTATCGGCCTCAAAGCTTTGGTTAGTTAAAACTTGGGGCGATGCTTGGTTCGATGCGGAATCTTGCAACATAGTTTTGACAAACAATTTGGGATAGGTTTGATGCTTTGTAACGGTAAAACCGCGTACAATGACAGATTGAAGAAAAGACAACAATTCCCCTACAGCACAAGTTGCGGTTCTGGTGCTGTCTAATCTTTATTGGCTTAAGCCTAAATTAATTTAGGGCAAATGTCAATTATTTTAGGCAGAATCTAAATTTTTTAATATAAGTTAACAAATAGCCTATGGGAATCTCAGAAAGAGCCGATCGATCGCCCTTAATGCGATTGAGAACTCAGCGGTTTATGACTCAAAAGCAGCTAGCAGAAGCACTTGGCGTTACGGAAGCGACGGTAAGCAACTGGGAATCGGGGCGATCTGTACCGAAGCTAACGCCTGTGCAATACAAGAAGTTGCTAGAGATTCTGCAAATTACCTCTGCTGAATTACCAGACCAATTTGGTTATCCCAGCGATGCTGATGGATAGAAAATGGAATATTATAATTGAGGCGTTTTATCTAAATAAACGAACTCATACAATGTTTTGAAAAAAAAAGGAATATGAGACTTAACATCGCTACTTTGCTTTGAATAAAATCTCCCAATTTCTAACGAGAGTCGCTCTCTAAATAATACCCAATATTCCTCCCTATATTTCTCGCTAAAGTCACCGGATGACTTAATTTGATGCCAATAATCCTTAGCTTTTTTAATTGTCAGCAAAGCTACTATTAACTCATGCTTCTGGGTGGCATCAGTCGTATTTTGAAACTGATGTTTCCATGAATCCTGGAATTTGTCTAAGTCTAATTCTGTACAATCCAATTCCGAACAGTAACTAATGCGCTCGAATGCTCTCTTTACGTTAGCCTGTAAATCGCTGTCGCTACTAATTGCATCAGCCATATCACTATAAATATTTTTTAGTGACACTAAATTTCCTTGATATTTATAATACGGAGAATTAGGATAATCATCAAATACTGATTGAAGTTCAGGTGTCAAAAAATATGCTTCTTTGTGGATTAAACCTGTAATCCAGATCCGGTGCTCTCGTGCGTTTTGCTCTTTCACCTGCGATTTTTCGTAAAGATTGCGAAAAATTGCCTCTGTATCTGTAAAAATATAATTGTCGATCGTTTGCAGTTGCAAGTCTAAATCTATCATTGCAAAAAGTCGATCGGGATCTAAATATGAATTCTTCGTATCCTGGGTCTCCTGTTCGTGTAATATTGGAAGAGTAAAGTAGGTGTTTATTACATCTTGGCGATCGCCGCAGATGAAAAATTCCGGTCGCTTCTGTCTCCACCATGTCGGAACGCAAGCCTTATAAAAGTTTGCATCAGGCATTCTCTCCATTGCTCCATAAGTTTGAGGTGACTCTTTACCCTGCGTCTTCCGAATATCACCTTCGCACAATACCACAATTTTGTTTTGAATTCTGCGAGATTGAAGAATTGCATGGCAATGTTTTTCTAACTCTTCTGGATTAAGACTCATTTCTAGTATTAGGATTCTTGTTTGATTAGTTTTGGCTCAATTTCTTTAACGTGAGCTGGTGTCAGAGCTTCACACAATGCGTAGGAGTGAGTTGCCAGAATATATTGATTGCTGGGAGCCCACTCTTTGAGGTCTGAGATAATTTGATATTGCCAATCTGGATGAAAAGCAATTTCAACTTCATCCATCAAAACAATTGCATCTTCTATGTTCCGGGACTTGAGCCATATATAAATGCTGAGTCTTTTGAGTTCGCCGTGACTTAAATCTTCTGGATATAGTTCTATAGTTTCACCATTATTATCCAATTGAAAGTTGACACCAGCAAAATCTTCATCTAAATTTATCTTTTTATTTCCCAACAGCAAATGTAAGTCCTCAATTAGAGTTTGATAGTTGTTGCCGTAGCTACCTGTTTTTATTTTTTCTCTAAAATCGCGATCGCGAGCACCTTTAAAAGATTCAATAAGTAGCTCTACAACAAGGAAGTCATAGGTAAACAAGCCTTGTAATTCAGATCGTGCTGATTCGAGTATACCATAATAATTATTGTCTCTGCTACTGGATTTTTTAAATAATAGTTCCCTCGATTTTTGCGGGAGAAATAAAAAAACCTGTGTCGCAGGAGCTGCTAGAAAAATTTTCTGCGCTATCTTCTCTAGGAATGATTTTACTTGCTCCTGGCTTTGATTGTTAAAACGACATTTTAACTCTGTACTTGCTATGGTTGTCATATCATCTTCATCTTTAAACTTCTCAAGAGAACATATATATATGATATTATTTTCCTCATTGATATTTTCATCGTCGCCTCTATAATCATACTCTGGGTAGCGTTTTTCTTCTTCCAAATCATTCTGACCATAAAATTCAAGTTTTACAATTTTTTTTCCATCCCAAATATCAATGATTGCTAGTTTTTTTTCTTCCCAGCCCAAAATTTTAAATCCCTGAAGCAGATTCTGTATGAACGGTTTTTTATCCTCATCGACAGAACAGTGCAGCAACACAAAAATCAACTGCAACAGGGTACTTTTACCGCCGCCATTTTGACTGCCAAGCGGAAAAATACTAGGAACAAAATCCTTTTCAAAAGTGATGTCTATATTTTTCAAACCGCGAAAATCAGGAACTTGAACTCGTAGCAAGTGCATAAAAAACTCCTCGTGTTGGGTTGCATTTTTTATTGAAACGCTGAGCCACAATCATTTGAGATTATAACTCACATCTTTTACTATTTTCATGAACAGGCTTTCCGGCCTGTTCCACAACATATTAAATTAATGCTTTTTCGCGCTTGTCCGGGAGTCCGCCAGGGAATGAATTCCCTGGCGGCCATTCGGTTTCAGCAGAACAGGAGATTAAACCTTAAACTCTTCCCCAATCCGTCGCATCGCTTCCTCGACATTTTCCCGACTGTTAAATGCCGAAATGCGGAAATAACCCTCACCCGCCGCGCCGAAACCAGAACCCGGTGTCCCCACCACATTTACAGTTTGCAGCAACTTATCGAAAAACTCCCAACTCGTCAAACCGTGAGGCGTTTTCACCCACACATAAGGCGCATTTTCGCCACCGTAAACCTCGATTCCCGCCGCTGTCAATTTCTCGCGAATAATCGCCGCATTTTCCATGTAAAAATTGACTAATGCCTGAATTTCAGCCTTGCCTTTCTCAGAATAAACCGCTTCTGCACCGCGCTGCACGATGTAAGAAACGCCGTTAAACTTAGTAGATTGGCGGCGATTCCACAATTTCCAAATTTCGACATCGGAACCGTCTGCTGCTTTTCCTGTTAAAGTCTTCGGTACTACTGTAAAGGCGCAGCGAGTACCGGTGAAACCAGCATTTTTTGAGAACGAACGAAATTCGATCGCACAATCGCGCGCACCTTCAATTTCGTAGATAGAATGCGGTAAACTCGGATCGGTAATGTATGCTTCGTAGGCTGCATCGAAGAAAATAATCGAACCGTTCGCCTTAGCATAATTTACCCAAGCTTGCAAGTGTTCCTTCGTTGCAGTTGCGCCCGTCGGATTGTTCGGGAAACACAGGTAAATTAAATCGACTTTTTTGTCTGTGGGAATTTGGGCGGTAAAGTTGTTTTCTGCTGTAATTGGCAGGTAAACAAAGCCTTCGTACTCGCCTTTATCGTTCGCATCTCCCGTGTGTCCGGCCATCACGTTTGTGTCTACATACACCGGATACACTGGGTCTGTAACTGCGATCGTGTTATTGTTGCCAAAGATATCGAGAATGTTGCCGCAATCGCACTTAGAACCATCAGAAATAAAGATTTCTGAAGCATCAATCTCGCATCCCCGCGACTTGAAATCGTGCTCGGCAATTTTCTCGCGCAGCCATTCATAACCTTGTTCCGGGCCGTATCCTTTGAAGGTATCCCGCGAACCCATTTCTGCTACCGCCGCCACCATCGCCTCGCGACAAGCTGCTGGTAGCGGTTCCGTCACGTCGCCAATCCCCAGCCGGATGATGGGCGCTTGGGGATTCGCATCTGCATAGGCTTTCACTCTGCGGCCAATTTCGGGAAACAGGTAGCCGGCTTTGAGTTTGAGGTAGTTGTCGTTGATTGTTGCCATTTTTGCGATCGCTCTAAATGTCGTACAATAGCTTATACCATTTTAGATTTTAGATTTTACATTTTAGATTTGAAGAATTGAAGAGTTGAAGAATTGAAGAATTGGGAATGACTGATGACTATAGGGGTTGGCAGCTTGCAGGCAGTTGTATTCTGTTTTGAAACTGGTATTACTACTAATCGTCTCTCTCAAGCAGAAGGAAGTTCGGCAACGGATTTTATAACGGATTTAACGGATTTAACGGATGGATGTTCAGGGAAGAGGAAGATTTTTCCCACTCGGACACTCGAACACTCGCCCACTCCGCCATCACAGGCAATCTGCCTACCAGCTCACAAGCCATTGACAAAAAAATCAAATATACTTGTATAATTAGAATAGTGTGCAGTGCAGAAGCAATTATGGATGAGATTGAGTACGCCAAACTCTATCAAGAACTGGCGACAATTCTGAATGAGTTTAAATTGGATTGGGTCGTTCAACAAGTAGCGGATACTGTAGAGATAGGCAAAGTAATTCAAGAGCGATCGCTCAAAAGAAAAACACCCCTGCTGAAGATAGAAGATTATACCGCAAAAGAACAACTTTTGCTGTTAATTGCTGCTGTCGAACAAGTGACGGTGAACACTTCCGAAATGGAAGACGAAATTGCTTATTTCTTGAAAGTAGAATCGGAAACCTCTCCTCTGGGCACAAAAATTATCTTTGCCAATTCAGGTGCAGAAACAGCCAAAACAATCGAGTTCACCTCCAGCGTGACAGCCCCACGCCACAAACAGGCGATCGCTCTCCAGCAATTACTCGAAAAACTGCCATCCGCGCCGAGCAACTGCGCCGTCAATTCCGAAATTAAGAGCAAATTAAAAAGCTCGATCGATCCAGATTTCAACGGAGTGCTAGAACAAGCAAGAATTTTTGATGCTTACCTTTTTACCATCCTGCTCAAAGCAGTTGCCAATGAAAGTGGCAATATCTATTATAACAATGTTTTAGACGACGAAACACCGAAAAATTTAACATTTAGAAAAACAGCGGGAACAATCCACGGAATCGCACATCCATACACTCATGCTGTGGTGGAATTTCCCGACAAACCAGCCCTAGAAATTCACCTCGGAGTCAAAGTCCAAGGTAGAGCCGGAGTTCTGCACAATTGCAACGTTTTAATCTTGTACCAAAAAGAAGCAAATATTTGTCGCTTGCTCAACCGCGAGCCTCGACACTCCCAGGTGATTTTAGCAGTAAAAGCTGAACATAGTACCTCGGAACTTCAACTAGAAATGGCTGGTGCTTTTATTGGATTAGCGTCAGATATTCGCTACGAAGGCGGCAGCTATTTCATTTCTAATAGTTACTCACAACCCGTGGCAAAACTGCTAACTACGGCTCGCAAAAAATGGGAACTCAATATTTTTCCTAGAGCCACAAATGATGTCCATCGGTTGATGTACTCGTTTCAAACTATCTTTAAAGACTTTAAGGCTAGAAACTAATATTAGGGCATTGGGCATTGGGCATTGGGCATTGGGAATAGTTAGTGTAGGAATTCGCGTAAATACGAAATAAACCGGGTTTTTCACCAGTATTAAAGGCGAAAATGCACTGTTTAGTAAAAAAACGGTTTCCGTATCTAGGACTATAGTGGTTAGTGGTTACTTGTTAGTAGTTTTTCTAATAACAAATAACAAATAACAAATTACCAATGCCCGATGCCCGATGCCCGATGCCCGATGCCCGATATAATTTATGATGTTGCGAGCACCCGAACCTTACGAATAATGTTTAAGAAAGATAAATCTTCCCTACTGTTTACGATCGGAGCCGCCACACTTCTGATCGGTTTAGGTATCCTCGTGTACTCGATCGTCATTTCCCGTGGCCCCGCCAAAGATTTGCCAGCGGGAGCAACGGTTGTTCCACAAGATGCGATGATGGCTCTATCCATCACTACCGATGAATCGCAGTGGAATAGACTGCGAGAATTTGGCACGCCGGAGTCCAAAGCTTCGTTTGAAAGGTTTTTAAGCGAATTGCGCGATCGCCTCCTGACAAGCAACGGTTACGCCTATCAGCAAGACATTCAGCCTTGGGTGGGTAACACCGCAATGGTAGCCTTTCTGCGCAACAAAACAGCCATACCAGTCCCCCCGCGCGCACCCAACGCGCCCCCGCCTCAGCCAATTCAGCAGTCAGTAGCAATTATCCTGCCCATCTCTAACCCGATCAAAGCCAAAGAATTATTAGCAAAACCCAGACCCCTCAACCAAGGAAAAATGGTGGAGCGCAATTATAAAGGGGTGCAAGTTACAGAAACTCAAGGTATACCCGATCGCAATTTCTCAGTCGCGGTACTCGGCACAAACTATCTAGTAGTCACCACAGATCCCACCGCCACAGACAGAATAATTGACACCTACAAAGGCGAACCATCCCTCGCCAAAACCCCCGGCTATGCAGACGCCATCCAACAAATCAAAGATGCCGGTACCTTCGGTCAAATCTACGTGAATATGCCCGTTGCAGCAGCCTTTACAGCCGCCAACTCATCCCGCGAAATTTCGGCGGAAAACCTCGAAAAACTGCAACAAAATCAAGGATTTGCCACCACAGCGACGCTGGATACAGACGGAATTGGATTCAAATCAATCTCTTGGCTAAAACCTGATTCTACCATTCGTATAGCAGTAGAAAACAATGCTCTCAAAATGGCTAACCGCCTGCCAAACAATACAATCATGATGGTATCCGGCGGGAACTTGCAGCGTTTGTGGCAAGACTACGTATTGGGAGCCGATGCTAACCCGCTGGCCCCGATTAATCCCCAAGTTTTACGCACAGGTTTAAAATCGACTACCGGCCAGGATTTAGATAAAGACTTCATCAACTGGATGGCGGGAGAATTTTCTCTATCATTAATACCAGCCCCCACGCAGAATCCGAAAGACAAATTTGCTGCGGGATTTGTATTTATGGTGGAAACAAACAACCGCAGCGCCGCGAATAAATCCCTGAAACAGCTTGATGAAACGATGAAAACTAAAGGGTTTAGAGTTGAAGAAATTCAAGTGGGCGGGCAACCTGCGACTAAATGGACATCGGCGTTTGGAGGGATTACTGTAACTCGCGGCTGGATGAATGATGTGGCATTTATTACAGTAGGAGCTCCCGTGGTTGACGCGATTGTTCCGGCGCCGAAAAGTCCGCTTTTAAGTAGCGAATTGTTCCAAAAAACTGTACGATCGCAACTTAAGCCTCACAACGGCAATTTCTTCATCGACACCGAGAGTGCGTTTAACCCGAAAAACCTAGCTTTACCGGAGTTTCCTCCCAGCCAAAAAATCTGGATAGATGCCACGCGGTCGATCGGCATTACAGCGGCCATCATTGGCGATCGTACCACCCGCTACGACGCTTTTGTCGGACTCAAAAAATCCGACTCATCCACTCCTTCACCAAAGCTCTCACCGAATCCATCTTCACCGAGTTCATCTTCACCGAGTCCTTCGCCCACCGTCCAAACTTCACCCAATTAACTCTTAAATCCTGCCAAAAATCCGCCATCACAATCCCTT
This sequence comes from Microcoleus sp. A2-C3, assembly GCF_036706065.1. Lineage (NCBI taxonomy): Bacteria > Bacillati > Cyanobacteriota > Cyanophyceae > Oscillatoriales > Microcoleaceae > Microcoleus > Microcoleus sp. A2-C3. The sequence continues at coordinate 44,237 of NZ_JAUBVX010000021.1, forward strand.
AAACAGCAACGCCGTGCGATCGATTAAAACCGAAAAGCAGCAGGATGTCGCACGTCTGGGAATCTGCAATTAAAAAAGTCTTCTAGTCATCTAGAAGACTTCGATTACTTATTCGACCTCTTGCAAAAATAATTAGGACGGGCAAGATGCCCATCCCACAAAAACATTTTTCCTTGTGGAACGGGCATCTTGCCCGTTCCAAAATTTGATTAAAAGGATTTTTGCAAGAGGTCTAATGTGTGTCAATATGTTCGTAATTTTGAGATTCAGCTTTTGCTGCTGGGAGTTGATCAAGATTTTGAGATGTCAAAATAACGTCGCGCTGGCGACTTTGTTTCTGTGAATTCACTGGAAAATCTCCATTTGCATAAACGGTGAGAATGGCGAAACTAGATAGCCGTCACCTCCGGCTATCTCGCTCATTTCACTATCATTAATTTCTACAGCCGTAGAAATGCACTCTGAGATTTTTTTGACTGTGAACGATTTAAGTTTCTTTTTTAATTGATAACACTGGCTAGCTGTGAGTTACCAGTCGCACGTTCGAGTGACTTGCAGTTTTTTGGTGTTTGTGTTAAGAGCATTCTCTAATTTGAGCAAGACTAACGCTCGACCTCAAAGGATTTACAATCAGGACAAAAATTGAATTTTATATAGATCGGGCTGCTTAAATTAATTGTTTTAATTTATGCTTTAAAAAATAATTTTCAAGTTGGTTGCTTGGTCGGCAAACTCGCGATTGAGTGGGTTGAATCCTTGGAAGAATTCAAAATAATTCACTTGAATTGATGTTAATTTAATCATTCTGCGATATGGCACGGACACCGAGACTAAAACCGAAATTTTTCTATTTCTTTAACTTGTATCTTCGGTAACAGGGAATGTTTCGCTTACAATACAGTTATGTAGCATCTAAATTAAAAGAGCGATCGCACTATGGGAATGACCCTGACCGAAAAAATCTTAGCCAAAGCATCAGGCCGCACTAAAGTCGAGCCCGGAGAAAACATTTGGGTAGAAACAGACGTGTTGATGACCCACGATGTCTGCGGGCCCGGCACTATCGGCGTTTTCAAACGCGAATTCGGCGAAAATGCTAAAGTCTGGAATCCCGACAGCATCGTCTTAATTCCTGACCACTATATTTTCACCAACGATGAACGCGCTAACCGCAACGTCGATATTCTCCGCGATTTTGCCAAGGAACAAGGGATAAAATACTTTTACGACATCACAGATCGATCGGACTTTAAAGCAAATCCCGACTACAAAGGAGTTTGCCACATCGCCCTAGCACAAGAAGGCCACACGCGGCCCGGCGAAGTGCTATTCGGCACAGATTCCCACACCTGCAATGCCGGCGCTTTCGGACAATTTGCGACCGGTATCGGTAATACGGATGCTGCTTTTATTATGGGAACCGGCAAACTGTTAATCAAAGTGCCGGCAACTATGCGCTTTGTGCTCAACGGGGAACTGCCGGATTATTTGTTAGCAAAAGACCTGATTTTGCAAATTATTGGCGATATCAGCGTTGCCGGTGCTAACTACCGGACAATGGAATTTGCGGGCGATACAGTCGATCGTTTGACGATGGAAGAACGGATGACGCTATGCAATATGGTGATTGAAGCTGGCGGCAAAAACGGCACGGTGGCTGCGGACAAAACCACGTTTGATTACGTTAATCCTCGTACAAATGTGCCCTTTGAAGCATTTTACACCGATGCTGATGCTACGTTTTATAGCGATCGCACCTACGATGTCAGCAAATTAGAACCTGTCGTCGCCAAACCGCACTCCCCCGACAACCGCGAATTGGCCCGCAACTGTCGCGATGTCAAGATCGATCGCGTTTACATCGGTTCCTGTACCGGCGGAAAAACCTCCGACTTTTTGAATGCAGCCCGCATTCTCAAAGGAAATCAAGTCAAAGTTCCGACATATTTAGTACCGGCTACTCAGAAAGTTTACGAAGATTTGTTTGTCACAAAATACGACGGTCAAACGCTGTCGGAAATCTTCTTAGCCGCCGGCTGCATCGAACCCGCAGCGCCTTCTTGCGCCGCTTGTTTGGGTGGCCCGAAAGATACTTTTGGACGGATGAATGAACCCGAAATTTGCGTGTCTACAACTAATCGGAATTTTCCCGGCCGGATGGGTAACAAAGAAGCGCAAGTTTATCTAGCTTCGCCTTACACGGCGGCGGCTTCGGCGCTAACTGGATATGTCACTGATCCGCGCGAATTCCTGCGTTAGACAGTAGTTTTTAGTGTTTTTCAAGGTTGACACAATGCCTGAAGAGTTCCCTATTATTGTAGTTCCAGAAGCAGCCTATGAGCTATCTGAAACTGAGACTATGGGAACTAAGTACAAGTTCTGGTTTGACCATCAAAATTTAGGGCGTTGCTTGTACAAACAGTCTCGACAAAATACAGGTGAAGATTGGGCGGAAAAAATTGCAGCCGAGTTGTGCAAACTGCTCGGGCTGCCCCATGCTCAATATGAACTGGCTACTTGGAAAAGTCAACGCGGAACTGTCTCACCATCATTTTTGCCCGATGGTGGCAGTTTCATTCCTGGGAATCAAGTTTTGTCTGCGAACGCACGGCACACAGTTAATATTGTGTTGAATGCGATCGCAGACAATTCTGTTAATTTGCCCCTCGATTGGGTTGCGCCAGTTGGGATAGAAACAGCAGTAGAAACTTTTATCGGATATTTGCTATTAGATGCCTGGATTGGCAATACAGACCGTCACTCAGAGAATTGGGGTGTATTAGATAAACCCGAAAGCGATCCTACTTTAAATATCGCCAGATATCTAGCACCAACTCACGACCATGCCTCTAGTTTGGCAGTGCGGATATCTGATGAAGAACGGCAAAAGAGATTGATTACAAAAGATACTGGCTATTCAGTCCAAGCTTATGCTAAAAGATGCTGTTCTCAGTTATATGCTAGCGATAATAGACCCAAGCCTCTCAAGACTTTTGAGGCCTTCCACGAAGCAGCGCTAGACTATCCCCAAGCAGCCAAAATTTGGCTCAATTGCCTTGCGAGGATTTCAGCTAATGATACGCTAGCCATTTTTAACCGGATACCGCGCGATCGCATTTCACCAATTACCATTGATTTTTCTCAACAAATACTTAAATTTAACAGAGAAAGGCTACTTGAATTGACAGGAGATTTGCTTTGAAAACACTATTTTTGGCTTGGCAAGACCCCGGCAGCAGTTCTTGGTTTCCGATCGCAAAATTGACATTTAACGGTAAAGAATACCAGTTCAATTATACAAATGGTGTTCTAGAAGCTCAACATAAGTACAGGTTTGAACCCTTGCCATCTTTCCCTGATTTCAATAAGGTTTACACTTCACAGAAACTGTTTCCCTTGTTTTCCAATCGAGTGATGCCACGATCGCGCCCTGACTACCCTGAATTTGTACAGTGGTTGAATATCCCTCAACACGAAGATGACCCAATTGCTTTATTGGCCCGCAGCGGAGGGAAACGGGTAACTGATAAATTTGAGGTATTCCCCTGTCCCGAACCGGATGAAAATGGACGTTACCGCATCCATTTTTTTGCACATGGACTGCGACACCTTCCCAAGCCGGCAATTGAACGGATTAATGAGCTTCAAGTGGGCGAACTTTTGTATTTAGCCCACGAATTTCAAAATCCGCACGATTCCTCTGCTTTGCTTCTGTGTACTAAAGATCGCTGGATTGTAGGCTATTGTCCGCGCTATCTTTTGGATGATATTTTTAATATTATCTCGCAGCATCGAGAATTGGTTCGCGTAGAAGTCGATCGCCTCAATCAACCCCCAACGCCGCTACAGTTCCGCTTGCTGTGCAAGATGACCGCCGATTGGCGAGACTTTCGCCCCTTCCAAGGCCCGATGTACCAGCCGGTTAGCAGTGATGTTTTAGCTGCAAGTGCGATCGCCCTTACAGCCAACAAGCAGTAAAATTGCGATCGTCAAGTTAGCCAAAAACCCAAATTAATTATTTTGAAATAAATTACTAATAGCTTACCAAAGTTATACAAAAAATAGGCTGACTATTGACAATTTAATTCCACAATCATATAAAAATCAGTTAAGTATTTGTGATTGATTCGCACAATTTATATTAAAAAACCGCTAATGCTTGACATTTTTTTCATAAAATAGTAAGCTCTGAGCTAATTTGTTAAATTCAAATTCCACAATTTCAGTTGAGACAATATACATTCTATAAATTAAAGTTACAGATCCTTGTAAGGTTTTCCTTGGTATTGTAGTGCTGGCGAAAAAAAATGTAGCTCTAATTTTGAGAATGTCAGATCATAACAGGGTGCATAATTAACCTATCAAAAATAGAGAGGGTGAGCATGGACACAAAAATAAAAATAGGAGTTGCTGAAGCCTTCGGTACTTTTGTACTGGTATTAGGTGGATGCGGCAGTGCGGTTTTAGCTGGAGACAAAATCGGCTTTTTGGGAGTGGCGATCGCCTTTGGCTTATCCCTCTTAGTTATGGCTTATACGATCGGGCCGATCTCTGGATGCCACATCAATCCAGCGGTAAGCATCGGTTTAGTAGTTGCTAAACTGATCGATGCTGTTTTGCTTCCTTATTATATAGGAGGTCAGATTTTAGGCGGAATTTTAGGCGGTCTTGTTTTGTATCTGATAGCATCAGGAAAACCGGGTTTTGATGCGGCTGCTTCGGGATTTGCTTCCAACGGTTTTGGAGAACATTCTCCCACAGGTTACGGGCTTTTAGCAGCAGCTTTGACGGAAATTGTACTGACGGCTTTTCTGTTATTTACCATCATGGGTACTACCGATCCCCATTATCCCGTGGGTTTGGGCGGAATTCCGATCGGCTTGGTGCTGGTGTTGATTCACTTAGTCGGAATTCCCGTAACTAATACATCAGTTAACCCCGCTAGAAGTATCGGTGTGGCTATCTTTCAAGGCACCTGGGCAATCCAACAGTTGTGGGCGTTTATTATATTCCCCATCATTGGTGGAATTATCGGGGTATTCGCTTATAATTTAATTAGAAACACGAGGGAAGAAGTTTGAGCGATAATTAGAAATAGACTGAGTTTCTTAATTTTTTTCTGGTGTATGATTTATGAAAATTTTTAAGAAACTCGGTTTGTCTCACGCCCAACTCGATCGAATTACAAATATTTAGTAAATAAGAGCGATGATTGCGATCGTGATGGGAGTCTCCGGTTCGGGAAAAACTACTGTTGGCAAGTTGCTGGCGCAATCTCTCCATTGGGATTTCAGCGATGCCGACGATTTTCACCCGCCAGCAAACATCGAGAAAATGAGTCGAGGAATTGCTTTAGAAGATGCCGATCGCCTGCCTTGGCTGTTGCACTTGCAAGCTACAATCGACAGGTGGCTGTTGGAAAATAAAAATGTCGTATTAGCTTGTTCTGCCTTAAAAGCATCTTACCGCGAAATGCTCTGCCGAGACCAGCAGCAAATGAAAATAGTTTATCTCAAAGCTTCTTTTCAGCTATTAGCATCTCGGTTAAATGCTCGCGAAAATCACTATATGAAAGTAGACTTGCTGTCAAGTCAGTTCGCTACTCTCGAAGAACCAGAAACTGCAATTATTATAGATGCTTCGCAGCCGCTAGAGGTAATGGTGCGCCAGATTAAAAATAATCTAATTGGCGGTTAATCTCCCACAAAAAACAGGTTTGATAGTGAGGACTTTAGTCCTTCTTTATGCGGACTAAAGTCCTCACTACGAACCTATGGATGTTTGGCGGGATGATTTTTGTACAAATACAAGAAAGCTTCTACTTCAGTGGCGGTTGGTTGAGCTGCAATTGCTCCAGGCTTCATCGCTGTCATCGCACCCACCGCACTTGCATAGGTAACAATTTTTTTTGCTATTTCTGAATCTGCTAAATTCTTAATTCCCTGCTTGCACAACTGTTGCACAAAACCAGCGACAAATCCGTCGCCCGCACCTGTTGTATCCTCAACATCTACTGCAAAGACGGGGATTTTTCCTTCATTTTCCGACAGACAGTAGGAGCAACCTTTATCGCCCGCTGTCACCAAAACGCCTTCTACAGAATCGAGGCGGTAGGTAATAGCTCCAGCATCGGTAGTTGCAAACAACCATTCGGCTTCTTCGTCAGATACTTTGAGAAAATCTACTTTTTTTAAGAGTTTTATGATGTGCGCTTTTGCTTCGTCGGGATTTGGCCAAAACACGGGACGCCAATTGATATCAACTATAATTTTAACGTCGTAACGTTCTGCTAGTTCGATCGCTCTTTCGATCGCCTCTCTACTTTCAGGATAAGCTAATTCTAAAGTGCCTAGCACTAAAAATTCGGCATTTTCAAACAGCACCTCGGGTATTTGGGCGGCCTGGAGGCGGGTGTCAGCAAACTCCGCAGTATCCAATTTACCAAAACCTGCAAAAGATCGATCGCCCGCTTCATTCCGCAACACATAAACTTGTCGCGTCGGCGCACTCGGATGGCGCTGCACTCCAGCGGTATCAACCCCTACTTCTTGCAACACCTGCACGAGGGAATTCCCCAACTCATCCCCCCCCACAGCACCGATAAATGCCGCCTCAGTCCCCAATTTAGACACAGCACAGGCAACATTTGCAGGAGCGCCACCGGGATACGCCGTCCAAGATTCTACCTCTTCTAGAGATGCTCCTGGTTTGTCTGCTAAACAATCAAATAAAATTTCACCCAGACATAGAACGCGAGGATAAGTCATATTGATTTTAGATTTTAGATTTTAGATTTCGGTGTGAGCGCGAGCGTCGAACGATTTTAGATTTTAGAGCCGCAGCAGACAAGTCAATAATTATTTTTAACCCATCCCATAAAAATTGTCAGCTATTTTTTAATGGCTGCTCCCTATAATATCAGACTTGCTGATACCGGCAGTTACAGGCTCAACGCACAAGTGCAGTGCGGGCGTATCAGCAGTTTTACTTACCAACATCTCCGGGTTTGTGGGCCCGGATGTCAGGTGCATTCAGGGAAAGCTAGCATCCGCCACCCCATGCGCCTGCTGTGCTGCTGGTGCGTCTTGCGGTGTCCCCGACTTCTTTTCCACGAAGCCGCGATTATGCAAGCGAGTTGGTGCTTGCACTGTGAAAAAGCAGCCGCAGCAGATTTAATTTTCTCTTCATACTCGCTCCCTCATCCTCTAGAATTGTATATAGGTAAATATGCACACATAGGAAAAATTTATGAACGGGAGCGTCTCCAGCACCCCTGTCACCCTTTCGGACAGAGAATTGCAAGTGGTAGAGTTAGTAGCGGCGGGATTGACCAATGAGAAAATCGCTGAAAAGTTAGAGATTAGCAAGCGTACTGTTGACAACCACATTAGTAATATCTTGAACAAGACGCCCGCTGACAATCGAGTTTCGCTGGTACGTTGGGCGTTGCAGTGGGGGAAGGTATGTTTGGACGATATTAACTGTTGCGCTCTACCAGGGCCGATCAATAAAGAAGTATCTTAAATAGGGATTTTGGTTGGGGACAGGCAAAGTAATGATGCAAACGGCACAAGAAAAACAACTCCGCTATCAAATTCAATGCCCTGGATTGCCGCTGGCGGTGTATCGCGAAGTGGCAGCCCATTTGCGTCAAGTTGAAGGGGTGGAAACTGGTTTAATTCCGCAGCAGTCGCAGCGGTTTGATTACAACGACAGCCAAGTTGGGGGTTTGTGGATACAGTATCCTGATGGGTTCGATTTGGTCGATCGCCAGCGGGTCGATCGCATTTTGGCTTATTATGGCGATCGTTACGGAGCTTGGGAATTATTAGTTATTGGGAATAGGGCATAGGGCATAGGGCATAGGGCATAGGGCATAGGGCATAGGGCATAGGGCATAGGGCATAGGTAATTGTTAACTGTTAACTGTTGACAACTACAACTTACAACTGACTAATGACAACTGACTAACAAAATGAGTGCAATTAAAACTTTACCGGGAACGCGGGATATTTTGCCCGCAGAAATTCAATATTGGCAAAATATAGAAGAAGTCGCTAGAACAATTTTGAAAAAAGCGGCTTATCGAGAAATTAGGACGCCAATTTTTGAACAAACATCTTTATTTGAACGCGGTATCGGCGAAGCTACGGATGTTGTGGGCAAAGAAATGTACACTTTTAAAGATAAGGGCGATCGATCGACTACTTTGCGCCCAGAAGGAACCGCCGGAGTCGTGCGAGCTTTTATTCAAAACAGTTTGTACGCGGCCGGAGACGTGCAGCGTCTGTGGTATACTGGGCCGATGTTTCGCTACGAACGCGCCCAAGAAGGTAGACAGCGGCAATTCAATCAAATTGGCGTGGAAGTCTTGGGGAGTGCCAATCCACGGGCGGATGTGGAGGTAATTGCGATCGCCTGTGACATCCTGCAAGCGATCGGTTTAACCAATTTGCGCCTCGATATCAATTCAGTCGGAAACAAGCAAGACAGACAAAATTATCGGCAAGCATTGATCGATTATTTTACACCGCACAAAGAAGAATTAGACGCGGATTCCCAAGACCGTTTGACTCGCAATCCGCTGCGGATTTTGGATAGCAAAAATCAGCGCACTCAAGAAATTGTCGCTGGTGCTCCCAGTATTTTAGAATATTTGGGTGAAGAATCGCGATCGCACTTCGAGCGAGTGCAGGAAATGCTCACAAATTTAGGAATTAGCTATCAGTTAAATCCCCGATTAGTGCGCGGTTTAGATTACTATACCTACACCGCATTTGAAATTGTCTCCGACGATTTGGGAGCGCAAGCCACAGTTTGTGGAGGCGGCCGCTACGACGGTTTAGTCAAGGAATTGGGCGGCCCAGATACCGCGGCAGTCGGTTGGGCTATGGGTGTAGAACGGTTAATTATCCTGCTGCAAAAGTTGCAACCTTTGCCCGCGCCGAAGTTAGATTTCTATTTGGTATCTAGGGGCGATAAAGCCGAACAACAATCAATATTGTTAGCTCAAAAATTGCGGAGTGTTGGCTTTAGTGTAGAGATAGATTTGAGCGCTAGTGCTTTCGGGAAACAGTTTAAAAGAGCCGACAGAAGCGGTGCGGTTGCGTGTTTGGTTTTGGGTGATGCGGAAGCTGAAAATGAGACTGTACAATTGAAGTGGTTGGCCAGTGGTGAACAAAGTGCGATCGCCCAATCTGAACTGCTAGCCATGACAGACGAGCTAAAACAGAAGATAAAAGCTGTGTAGGGCGATCGAATTCCCAAATGACATCTCCCCGTTCGTAGAGAACCGGGCGGTTGAAACCGCTTCTATACAAGCAAAACCCGGATGGTGCGCGGGTTGAAGAAGACCGGGCAGTTGAAATTACCTGATTTTCTTCAGTCCGCGGAGGCGGACTTTGTTTTTGTAGGCGCGGTTTCAACCGCCGTCTACATCTTCAGTTTTTGTAGGCGCGGTTTCAACCGCCGTCTACATCTTCAGTTTTTGTAGGCGCGGTTTCAACCGCCGTCTGCATCCACAGAAAACGGCAATCAAAATTAATCTCAAAAACAAAAAGATATAATAAAAAAATCAACCCCTACAACATCTGATAAACTATGTTAGTAGCTACTAAAAACCCTCCAGTCAAACTAATAGTAACCTGGCCATTACTACCAGACGATTTTCAACTACCGGACGACCCCGTGGAAGACGAAACCCAACCCTTAATAGCCGCCGCATTGCGCCAACCTCTAACCGCAATTCCCGAATTAATGCAGGATGCCTTAATAGTTTCTAATTTTGCCCTTTGTGCCGGAATTAGTTTCCCATCCTCCACCAGTGACGAACAGCGGACTATTTGCAAAGCACCCGATTGGATGTACGTAAAACCCGTCAATCCTCAAAATGTCTCGCAAGTCCGCCGCAGTTACACGCCGCACACCGAAGGAACTATCCCTCAAATTGTGATGGAATTCCTCTCGGAAACTTACGGGGAAGAATACTCCGTTGAGTTTAAGCAGCGAGTGGGTAAATGGTTCTTTTATGAGCAAATTATTAAAGTACCAAGATACGTTATTTTTCGAGCAACTACCGCTCATTTAGAAGTTTATGCTTTAGAATCGGAGCATTATGAAGCGGAAGAACCGGATAATAACGGACGTTTTTGGATACCTGGATTAAACTTGTTTTTGGGTATTTGGGAAGGAACGCACGAATCTAGAACTGGTTATTGGTTGAGGTGGTGGAATGCCCAAGGTGAGTTATTGTTATGGTCAGAGGAGCGGGCTGAGCAAGAACGGCTACGCGCTGAAGAGGAACGGCTACGCGCTGAAGAGGAACGGCTACGGGCCGATCGCGAAAGTCTCCGCGCTGAAAGACTAGCAGAAAAATTGCGTCAAGCGGGGATCGAGTTAGATGATGAAGAGTGAAAGATTAAAGGCGATCGACTATTAGTACGGTTGACACAGCGCACCTGACGACTATTTGGTATAATCACACTCTTCTGTGTTGCAGGCATTCAGCCGGCTATTGTCCCACTGCGAACTAATATGTCACTCGAACGCCTCAAAGACGTAAGCTGGAAAACCAAACCAAAACTGATATCCTTGTTTTCAGGTTGTGGTGGCATGGATTTGCCATTCCACAAAGCCGGGTTTGATGTAGTTTGGGCGATCGACTCCAATAAATACGCCTGCAAAACTTTCAGCAAAAACATTGCCAATGTCATCATCAACGACAGCATAGAAAATATAGATATTGCACAAGTTCCCGCAGCCGAAATATGTATAGGAGGCTTCCCCTGTCAAGACTTCTCCCTAATTTGGAAGCGCCCCGGACTTGAAGGAACCAGAGGCAATTTATATACATATTTTCTCGATTTTGTTAACAAAAAAAAACCCAAAGCTTTTGTCGCAGAAAATGTCAAAGGCTTATTAAGTGCCAATAATTATCAAGCAATTAAACAAATAATTTCCGACTTTGAAAGTATCGCACCGGGTTATTTAGTCAAACCCAAACTTTACAATTTTGCCGATTACGGAGTGCCGCAATTTCGGCAAAGAGTGTTGTTAGTTGGCATTCGGATGGATACAGGATTTGATTTCGTGCATCCTCAAGCAGAATACGGCCTTAATCGTCAAAATCCTTATCGCACAGCGGGCGAAGCACTCCAAGATGTCGATCGAGTTATTGACAATAACCAAAATCATCAAATTCGCGATCGCACCGTTGAAATTTTGAATCGAATTAAAGCCGGAGGGAATTTTTCTGATATTCCCAAAGACAGTCCATACTATGTCAAAGGCATGATCAGTCACGTTTATCGACGAATTCATCCCGATAAACCGTCATCTACAATCATTGCTGGCGGAGGCGGCGGAACCTGGGGTTATCATTATCCAGAACCCCGTGCACTGACAAATCGGGAGAGGGCGAGGCTGCAAACTTTCCCCGATGATTTTGTATTTGAAGGTTCTGTTACCGAAGTGCGCCGCCAGATTGGAAATGCAGTACCGCCAGAGGGAATTGCTGCTGTTGTTGAATCTCTAATTCCGCTATTTAAGGGCGATTATGATAAAGTTGATTTATATGAAATGAGTGAAAAGTTGCAGGGAATGTCAATTCAGGAGCGCTTAAAACACGCAGAATTAGAAATATAATTGTAGGGTGCGTCGCTATAAAAAATTCCAAAAAATATCGACAATCTCACGGCGACGCACCTGACAAAATAAACAAGATTGCATAAATCTTTGATAGAGCCAGTCAACCGCAGATTTAAGGCAGATTAACGCAGATTAACGCAGATAATTTCAAGATAGTCTGGGAATGAGTGCAAAAATTCTAATAGTTCAAAAAACAACCTCAACACTTATTTTGTAGCAATATTTTTCATAAATGGTACTATAAGGAGGGAAAGTCAATGATAAAGTTTGCTCTAGGTCACTACACCGATTTTAAATTGCCCAGCAACTTAACTATTCCAGAAAAATTAAAGGAAACACTTCAGGATGTTTGGGAAAGAAAGTATCGTGATTTATACGAACGAGGTGGAAAGTGCAATGTAGAAGAAGCTTTTGTAGAAGTAATGACGGCTTTTGGAATGCCTGATGATGCAATATCCCATCAGCGATACGTCTATATGGCTTATGGAATAGCATTAGCAGCTAAACCGACCATTAAACATTACTTTCCTGAAGAACACAAGGCTGATATCGTTGAAGGAATTGTATCTTGTTGGCTGAAGGATGGTTGTGAAATCCCAGAAACTTGGGCAGATACCTTGTTTCCTAATATCAACAAAATAGGAAAATATCAAGCTACTGACGAAGCTTATAATATTTTCTACGGCTTGCTGCAAACACTCAACAGCAAAACAGCCTATAATGCCATCTTAGATATTATGTATGATGCCATTACTGGTGATGCCATTTCTGGTTTTACTGAAGCCCGACGAGATATGTTTAATTGGTGGTTGATTGAGGTGATTCCTGCTGCCTATTGTTTAAAGTTGCCATCTACTTTATATTCAGGGAAATGGGATTTTCCGCCGCTGAGTAAGCTTGCGTAATTAATGTGCATAAATCAACCAAATAATCAATCAGGCACTCTCAAACCTTTGACTTTTTGGCCTTTCTCCTCCTCCTTCAACCCCTTACACTGCACCAAAACCCCAAATCCTCCCAAACCCATCGGATCTATCAATTGGTGCAACGCTTCCCGGCGGCGCAAAAACGTTGTCAAATCCAATACTTCTGCATTATTTGCAGACAGAGAAGCAATTCTATCGCCCACACCCAATATCATCAAAAACAAAGCCTGTTGAGTAAAACCCATTACCTCCAAACCACACAATTCCCCTTGTTTTTCCAGCGCTGTAAAATCAGCATTGGCAGTTAAATCCTGCCGCCCAATATTAATATAAGGGTTGCTGTGATAGCGGTGGCGGTAATAACATTGCAGCGTGCCATCTGTGCGTCTCGGATTGTAATAGCGGTGCGCCGGATGGCCGTAATCAATTGTTAATAGATAACCGCGCTGCAATTTTTTGGCAACTGTTTTAATCCAGTCTAAAGCTGCTAAATTGACTTCGCTGCGATAACCATCTGCATAGACAGTCGCGGACAAATCTATTCCGACTAAATCAAAATATTCGGCAATTTTAGGGGTTGAAAGTTCTCCCGCTACTTCAATAAACTTGCTTCCAGATTCTTTGTTTTGTTCTTCGGCTGCGGCAACATAAATCTCCCTAATTTCCCCTTTTTCTACAATAAACTGATGCACTGGAAAAGCATCGACTAATTCGTTAGAAAAAAAGCAGCCGACGATAGAGTTATTAGCTATTTCATCCCAATTGCACCACTTTACTATTTTGAATTCGGCTAATTGTCGCTGCTGTTGTGCAAGCAAAACGGGCGAAATTTCAACAATAATGTATTCTAAGCTTTTAAATAAATCGGGATATTTTAGTTGCAAATATTGCAGCAAATGTGCGGCAAATGTTCCCCGCCCAGCGCCCATTTCTACGATCGCAAAAGTATCAGGTTTACCGAGAATTTGCCACATTTCCACAAATTGCTCGCCCAAAACTTCGGCAAAATCAGCACTCCAATGAGGTGAGGTGATAAAATCGCCTTGTTTGCCGATGTTTGGTCGATCGCCATTATAGTAACCATACTGCGGGTGATATAATGCTAAATCCATGTATTCCGCAAAGGTTATGCGCTGCTGCGGAGTGGCTGCAATTCTTTCGCTGATTAAAGCGCAGAGTTCTGGGTTACTGTCATTGATATTTGATTGCTGGACTGTCATAATTAAATTAAGGTTGATGTTATTTTATTTATGAAATAAAGATTTTTTTAACCGCAGAGGGCGCAGAGGACACAGAGGATGAGGGAAGAGAGAAATATTGATGTTCTGCAATTTTTTTTATCCTAGAGTAAGCTAGTTTGGACAACGTTATCGCTCTCACTTTTAAATATTGAACTATCAGACTTAACCCCTATTTTTAGCTGAAGTCCCAAAGCATCCAGCAACGCCACCAACAGATAAACTTCATCTCCTCCTGTTTTTGAGAGCAAATTTGTTAACTTTTCATAGTCCAACTTAGCTACATCTGAAAGATGAATTACACCCCCGCGAGCCTCAACCATATTGCTAAGTGCTAGTGACAAGAGTTCAGCTTCTACATTTTTTTCTTCCAAAATCGCCTCCATATAAGCCGCCGCCGCTTCAGGTTTTTTGAGGAATTCAATCAAGTCGTCTTGGTAACTTACACTTTTAAGCATTGTCTCGACTCCTGTAATCTATCCAATATTCAATAGCTTTACGAATATCTCGATCTTGAGTGCTTTTATCTCCACCGCAGAGTATGAGAACAATCGTTTGCTCTATTTCTCCAAAGTAGATGCGGTAGCCGGGGCCCCAGTCAATTTTTAATTCAAAAATACCCGTTCCAACTGAGCGACAGTCTCCCAAATTGCCGAGCTTAATTCTGTCTAGTCTCCCGCGAATCTTGGCTTCAGCTTTGAGATCTCGAATAGATTTTAACCATTCTGTAAAAGGAATTTTGCCGTCGGGTGTGACGTAACGCTGAATTTCTTTTGGTTGAGCTTCCATAATTTATAATAGCCGATCGCCATCTGCAACAAAGTAGCGATCGCACTCATCAGCAAATAGCCAAAAAATACGATCGCCCTTTTTGTTCTATCGATCGACCGAACCCATGATAATATCGATACTACCCAGGATAGCCACCAAGTCCGCAATCTTTACACCGCGCACGATGTGGGGCAAAATCTGCAAATTATTGAAATCAGCAGCCCGAATCTTCCAGCGCCAAGGAAACACGCTGTCATCGCCGATAATATAGATTCCCAACTCACCCTTACCGCTTTCAACCCGCACGTAATGTTCGCCCTTGGGAATTTTGAAAGTTGGCGCTACTTTTTTGCCAATAAACTGATAGTCGAAACTATTCCACTCAGATTTTGGCCCGCTTTCTAAGCGCTTGGCTTCCAAGTTTTCGTAAGGGCCGCCGGGGAGTCCTTTCAAGGCTTGATAGAGGATTTTAACTGACTCGCGCATCTCCCGAATTCGGACTAAGTACCGGGCCAAACAATCGCCAGCAGCTTCGGTGCAAACATCCCACTCGAAGTCGTCATAACATTCGTAATGGTCAACTTTCCGCAAATCCCAATTGACGCCGGAACCGCGCAACATCGGGCCCGATAGTCCCCAGTTAATCGCTTCGGCGCGGGAAATTGTACCCAAACCTTCAATCCGGCGGCGGAAGATAGGGTTGTTGGTGATTAAACGTTCGTATTCGTCAATTTTTGGCAGGAAGTAATCGCAGAAATCTTCGCATTTGTCTACCCAGCCGTAGGGTAAATCTGCTGCTACTCCGCCGATGCGGAAGTAGTTGTTGTTTACCATGCGGTAGCCGGTGGCTGCTTCCCACAAATCGAGAATTGGTTCGCGATCGCGCATAGTATAGAAAAATGGAGTTTGCGCGCCCACGTCCGCCAAAAACGGCCCTACCCACATCAAGTGGTTCGCAATTCGGTTCAACTCCAGCATGATTACCCGAATGTAACTCGCCCGTTTGGGGACAGCAATATTGGCTAACTTTTCCGGTGCATTGACTGTCACCGCTTCGTTAAACATCCCCGCAGCGTAGTCCCAGCGGCTGACGTAGGGCACGTACATCACGTTGGTGCGGTTTTCGGCAATTTTTTCCATGCCGCGGTGCAGATAGCCTAAAACAGGCTCGCAGTCTACTACATCTTCGCCGTCCAGGGTGACAATTAACCGCAGTACCCCGTGCATGGATGGGTGGTGCGGGCCCATGTTGAGCACCATTGGTTCGGTTCTTGTCTCAATTCTTGACATAATTGATAATTAATGATTGGTAATTAGTCAGTCTATTGTTGATTTTTGTTTCGCTTGTATAGATTATGAAGGATATCGAGCCGTCTGAGAAGGAGACTCCTGAATCAGATGTGAGTATTGAGGCTTATCACGTTTCTGTTTTGGCCACCGAGTTAATTGCGGGTTTAGCGGTGCGTCCGGGTGGGCGCTATTTGGATGCGACGCTTGGGGGCGGCGGACACACGAGTTTGATTTTAGCGGCGGCGGCTGATGTGAGTGTGGTGGCGATCGATCGCGATGAACAAGCTATCCGTTTTTGCAAAGCCCGATTTGCTAACGATCCCGTTGAGTTTTGGCACGGCAATTTTGCTGAATATCAGTCTCCTGATGCCGAATTTGATGGTATTATAGCAGACTTGGGCGTTAGCTCGGCTCAGTTCGATACACCGGAACGAGGCTTTAGTTTTCGCCACCCTGCTCAACTAGATATGCGTATGAACCAGCAGCAATCTTTGACCGCAGAAGAGATTATCAATCACTGGGAAGAAGTTAAACTGGCAGATATTATTTACAAGTACGGCGAGGAACGACTGTCGCGGCGCATCGCGAGGCGGATTGTCGCACAACGTCCTTTTGAAACTACTACAGAACTCGCAGGGGCGATCGCTAGCAGCTTCCCACCCAAGCAGCGTAACGGTAGAATCCATCCCGCCACCCGCACTTTCCAAGCTTTGAGGATAGCCGTCAACTCCGAACTCGCTTCTTTAGACACTTTTCTCAAGGAAGCGCCAAATTGGTTGAAACCCGGTGGGAGAATCGGAATTATTACTTTTCACAGCCTCGAAGACAGACCGGTTAAGCACCAATTGAGAGCAACAGACTGTTTGCAGGTACTGACAAAAAAGCCGATCGTGCCACAATCGGAAGAAGTAGCTAGAAATCCCCGCTCTCGTTCTGCTAAGCTCAGACTGGCAGAAAAATTAACTTGATTCGGCAGCAAGGAAAGTCAAGCACGAGCTCCAAACCAAGGCGAAGTCTGGTAAGACCGAGCCCGGATGCAAGTTCCGAACTTCCTTGTGGTATCACTAAACATGGCACTGACCTATAAAACCCGAAGCCCTCACGCAGATTCGGCTCCGCTGAATCAGAAGAGGGTATTTGACAAGCTAGTTTTAGACCTGATTAATTCGCCTAGGAGTAGGGAATAACATGAGTCGGGGAGATGGAAGCAAACTGAAACTAATGGTAGTCGATGACGAACCCGACAACTTGGATTTGCTGTACCGGACGTTTCGACGCGATTTTCAGGTTTACAAAGCAGATAGCGCTCTCAGCGCCCTGGAAGTTCTAGACGCACAGGGCGAGATGGCGGTGATTATATCTGACCAGCGGATGCCTGAAATGAATGGCACCGAGTTTTTGGGGAAAACAGTCGATCGCTTTCCTGATACGATTCGGATTCTGCTGACTGGATACACAGATGTTGAAGATTTGGTTGAGGCTATTAACGCTGGTCAAGTTTTCAAGTACATCACCAAACCGTGGAATCCTGAAGAACTGAAATCAGTTATCAATCAAGCGTCAGAAACTTACAAATACTACAAGCAGCGCAGCGTTTCACTGCGCCGCGCTTTACGCAAAGAATCTCTGTTTAATGAGGTGATGAGCGTGATTCGCGGGTCGCTAGATTACTCTAGTATGGTACAAACTATTGTTCAAACCGTAGGTCAAACTTTTGAGGCCAACTATTGTATGCTGCGGCCAGTAGATGGCGATCGACTATTACCGAGTACCTTTCCCTACCAAGCCCAAACCACCGAACCCAGCAGCTTTTCTTTTGATGAAAATTTGCTGGTTCAGGCCGTAGCTAGCCGCCAAACTCAAGTCAACGCCAACAGTGGGGGTGACGGTAACTCGGTTGAGATTGCTGTACCTCTGACTTATCAGCAAGATTTGCTGGGGATACTGGCTCTGTGTCAGCAAGGCGGGACTAATCCTTGGTCGGCAGAAGATATAGAGTTAATAGAAGGTGTGGCGGCTCAAGCGGCTCTCGCCCTCTCCCAAGCTAAGCTCTACCAGCGCACTCTGGATTTAGCCCAGCAGATGCAAAATGAGTTGGAAGTGGCTCGCCAAATCCAAACAAACTTGTTGCGCCAAAGTTGGCCGGATTTTGAAACTGTCAGGGTGCAAGCTTGTTGTTATCCTGCACGCGCAGTGGGTGGCGACTTTTTTGAAGTCTATGTCCACTCGCAAGGGGATATTTGGATAGCGGTGGGTGATGTTTCGGGTAAGGGCGTTCCGGCTGCTCTATTTATGGCTAGCGCGATTTCGGTGATGCGGCGAGAACTTTCTCAAGAAGTTTCTCCTGAACCCGATCGAGTTATGCAGAATATGAATAGCACTATGTCTGACGACCTGATCGGCAACAACCATTTTATTACAATGGTTGTAGCTCGTTACACTCCGTCAACGGGACACTTGGCTTTTGCTAATGCCGGTCACATTTACCCGATTGTTTGGTCGAATTCTGACGTGAAAGCTCAGACTGCTAGCGGTTTAACGCCAGCAGAGCCGAATTTCCTGAAAGCTCGCGGCATTCCCTTGGGGATACTGCCAGTTTGGAAAGGTAAAGCCGGTGCTATCGACTTAAAGTCAGGAGATGTTTTTCTGCTGACGAGTGACGGGATTACTGAAGCTAGCGTGACCACTGCGGCGATCGCAGGGGGCGAACCAACCCGTTCTATGCTACAACAAGAAGGGCTTTGGCAACTCTTGATTGAGGAGCCTGGTTCCATCAACTTGGACAATTTGTTGGCCTACATCCGAGCTGACAATCCCGTTCAGGAAGATGACCAAACCATACTCTCTCTGGAGGTTCTCTGAATCTGTCAGCAACTCCCGACTTTTAGTCGGGGCTTCGGGTCTCAAAAACCCAAAGCCTCAGTTGACAGCTTACAGATTACCAGATGGGACTGGGCGATCCTCTTCGTTGGCGTAGCTCCCGTAGGGCGGGCTTCGCTAACGGCAAAAGTTACAGAACTAGCGCCTCAAAGCCTAACTCTTAACTGATGCTTTTTGATCGATGCTTTCAAAAAAAGTCTATTGGATCGATCGCCCAGTATGTGAGTATCCTTCACGTAGCGGCAAATATTAACGCCAAATAAATTCGGCGCGTCGTATTTCATCCCTGGTCTGAAGACACAGGATTTCTAAACTTACAGGATTTTTTTATGAATACTGAGCTTCACGTACCAAGCGACTTGCGGTTTTTGACAATTGTTGAAAACTGGCTGCTGAGCAGTTTGGAAGTTGAGCTAGGAGAGCACGTTGATTGGCCGCGTCAATCGAATCGTTTGCGCTTGGTGTTAGCAGAAGCCTATTCCAACGTGATCCGCCATGCTCACAAAGATCAACCCAATCTCCCGGTATTAATTCGCTTGAATTTAAAAAATCGAGATATTGGTTTAGAAATTTGGGATTACGGTAAAGGTTACGAAATGGATACTTACAGTCCTCCGAGACCGGAAGCTAAACAGGAAAGTGGCTATGGCTGGCTGATTATGAGCAGACTTATGGATCGCGTGGACTACAGTTTGCAACTAGACGGTCGCAACTGTCTGAAGTTGGAAGCTAGTTTGCCAGAAAAATCTTCTTAATTAGTCATTAGTCATTAGTCATTAGTGATTAATGATTAGTGATTAGTGATTAGTGATTAGTGATTGACAATGTTTTTTGATTCTACTGGTTGTCTGTCGCACCGTGCGGTGACAGCAACTTTTTAGTGCAATCTCGTCCCTCTCTAAGAGACTGTAAAATTGTTAGGGTACAGTCCCAGGTGCAGAAATACCGAAGAAACCGGGTTTTTATACCGTTGGCGACGCTTCAGCACAGATTTGGGTGCAAAAACCCGGTTTATGCCTGAATTGGCCACAAATACCAAAGAAACCGGGTTTTTATAATTTGATTGCGGTAGCATTCTTACCAATTACCAATTACCAATTACCAATCACCAATTGCCAATCTGTCCCTCACTCCTTTGAACATTCCTATATTAAGGATCAAATTTCTTAGGCCGCAGACTGAGCAATTCTTGGGGAGACGCTAATAGTTTGACGGTGACAGCAAGGATTTCTTGCTGATGATTAAGTAGGAACACCCATCCGACATTAATCCCAAATGCGGCAGTTTGCACTCGGCCGCTGACCTGAATTTCAACTGTGTCATCTTCTAAAATTTTGCTTACACTTTGCTGGGGTTCGAGCTGCATTCCTCGCGCTTCTGTTTTTAGATAAGTGGCGATCGAGCTTTTACCGATAATTGGCTCTTCAAACGGCGCGTGCAGAACTCCGTCCTCAGCAAACAAATTAGTGGTCGCTGCAAAATCGCCCGCGTTGAAAGTTTCAAAATATCGCTGTACCGCAGGCTTTGTGAGGCCGGCCATATTTATAGAGCGAGTTAAAATAGGTCGAGTTGTGGCGGTCATAAAAGAAGTGATTGCAAATGAATGAATATACTCTAATCATTCTCTTTTGCCCAGCAAATCCCTCAAAAGATATAAGTAGGGTGAGGATTAATTATATTACAAAAGGAATAAGCCGCGATACCGATCGCAGCTAAAAGAGCGATCGACCGAAATTAATATTATTTTAAAAAAAGTATACAATTGTAGACCCGCGCTCCAAACCCTTATACAGTCAGTAATTGCCAATTATAAAATCTTCAACGCGAAAATCAAAAATAGTAAAAACCCAGACACCAGAAGGCATCTGGGTTTCTGCACCAGTCTGTTTTACTGAAGCCAACCAGAATATTCTATTTGCGCATCAGGTTGAGCAATTCTTTAGGAGATGCCAACAAGTCGATCGCCACAAAGAAAATTTGACCTTGAGGATCAAGCATAAACCGCCATGCGATGTTCATACCCACATTCGCGCCGAACCAAGGAGTTTCGACTTTGCCGGTAACTTTGACTTGGCGGTAGCCATCTTCTGCGGGCTCCGATACACCTTCTTGCGGCATCATTTTCAGTCCGATACACTCTTCCCGCATATAGTTGAGGATGGCTTCGCGACCGACGATCGGCTTTTGGAAAGGCGGTTGTAGGGCACCTTCTTCAGCAAATAAACCGACGGCTGGGGTGAAGTCGAAGGCGTTCATGTAGTCGATGTAGCTGAGCACTGTCAGCTCGCTGATACCCTCAATCTTGGTTTTCACCCGCTCTGCGGCCGCGGTGGGAGTGCTGCGAGGAGCCGATCGTTTGCCGTACTCTTGGCTGAAAGCAGGGTCATAGCCCATGTTAACTACGGTGTTGCGAAGTACGGTAATTTGCTGACCCGGGTCGAGTTTCTTGATGGTTTCAAGAACTTTGGTGGCTTCGGGAGACATTTGATAGCCTGCGGGGATCGGAGCGACAAGGCCCTGTTTCATCAACTGTCCCAACTCGTACCAGAAACCGAGTTTGGTGTTGACGCGCAAGGATGTGTAAATCCGGCCGATGGTGGTGTCGGCGTTGCTGGCGAGGTCAAACATGGTTTTGCTTTGAGCATCCGGCGACATCTGCTTGATTTCGCTGAGCACGCCTTCGACAAGCGCCATGCTGGCTACTCCCGGAGCTGCTGCGGTGATGGAAATGCCCATTTCGGTGTAGGCATACCAGAGTAGTGCGAGTTGGTCTTCAACGCTGAGTTTGTAGAACGAGTCCGTGGTAGCCGGAACAGCGCTAGCAATCTCGGTGTTGGAGAAAATAGATTGAGCGGATTGAATACTAACTGCCATGTGTCTGCTGTGGGATTCGCTGTGGGTTTTACTTGCGTATTTGAGATGTGCGAATCTAACTCTCCCTTAATTAAAATTATGTAACGTTTTTGACAAATTAGAGTTCAAATTTATAAATATAAAGATTTTGAAAGTATTATCAATGTTTGGACAAAATCAGTCTAAATATTAATAGACTTATTACGCATTTTGTGATATGGTTCCTTACTTATGAAAATATCAATTAATAGCGATCTCATTAAGCAAAAAGCCCTAGAGTTGGGATTTCACAAAGTCGGGATCGCCTCAGCACAGGAAGAAACGCAGGTAGATGCACAAAGATTGCAGGCTTGGTTGGACAAGGGT
Source organism: Microcoleus sp. A2-C3 (assembly GCF_036706065.1). Taxonomy (NCBI): domain Bacteria; kingdom Bacillati; phylum Cyanobacteriota; class Cyanophyceae; order Oscillatoriales; family Microcoleaceae; genus Microcoleus; species Microcoleus sp. A2-C3. Next base: position 66,207 of record NZ_JAUBVX010000021.1, read on the forward strand.
TATCAGGCAGACATGGCATGGATGGCAAACCCGAAACGGTTGGATATTCGATCGCTCATGCCAGATGTAGAGTCAGTGATATGTGTAGCCATCAACTACTACACGCCTCACCAACGCCCCGATAATCCCCCGTTTGAGGTGGGGGACGATGCAGCGATCGAGTATGCTAAGATCTCTCGCTACGGTTGGGGGCGGGATTACCACAAAATTCTGCACAAAAAATTGAAGGTTTTGGCAAATTGGGTGCGATCGCAAGCTGAGGGAATTGAAGCGCGGTATTATGCTGACACCGGGCCGATTCAGGATAAAATGTGGGCGCAGCGTGCAGGGATTGGCTGGATTGCTAAAAATGGTAATGTAATTTCGCGGGAATACGGTTCTTGGGTGTTTTTGGGCGAAATCTTGACTAATCTGGAGTTAGCGCCCGATGCGCCACACACTGAACATTGCGGTACTTGTACTCGCTGCATCGAGGCGTGTCCGACGGGAGCTATTACTGAGCCTTTTGTCGTGAATGCCGATCGGTGCATAGCTTATCATACGATCGAGAATCGAGCCAAAAAATTGCCCGACGAAATTGCATCTAATTTACAAGGTTGGGTAGCAGGTTGCGACATTTGTCAGGATGTTTGTCCCTGGAATCAGCGATTTGCTAAACCAACAGATGTTGCAGAATTTGAGCCTTATCCTGAAAACATAGCACCGACACTTGCAGAATTAGCAAAAATTTCCGATGAGGAGTGGAACCGCAGATTTACAGCTTCGGCGCTGCGGCGAATTAAACCCGAAATGCTGCGGCGGAATGCCAAAGCCAGTCAAATTAATAGTCATTAGTCAGCAGTCAGTAGTCATTAGTCAGTAGTCATTAGTCATTAGTAAGTAGTTCCACTCTTTTTTCCTTCTTCCTGACATCCGTTACATCCGCGGAGCGAATCCGTTGCCGAACTTCCTTCTTCTAAAATCCATGTCTGCAAACGAACCCACAGAATACGATGCAATTTTGGGCGGTAAAAATCCACCTCCAATTAATGCTGCTTTATTGGGCGGCATAGCAGGAATCAAGCAGCGCTTAGCAAGCCCGCTAGCTGAAGCAAGGCTAGCAGCACTTTCAGAGGCTCTCAACTACGGAGAAGCAGGTTTAGAAGCAGCAATTACAGTTTTTGACGATGCTGACGAGCGGGTGCGAGCTACCGCAGCTGCGATATTTGGTCAGGAATCACAAATCATTTTGCTCAAAAAAGGTGCAGCAATCTGGAATAAATGGAGAGTGCAAAATCTACTTTGGTTGGGCGGTTTCGTAGACTTGAGTTGGGCAAATTTAAGCGGAGCAAATTTGAGCCGCGCTAACCTGAGAGAGTCAAATTTAGCAGGAGCAAATTTTGAAGGCAGCAATTTGCAAACAGCCAAAATTTTTCAGAGTAACTTGGAAGTAACTAATCTGAGAAATGCCGATTTGAGCGGCGCTAACCTGAGCCGCTCGAATCTCAGCGGGGCTGATTTGCAGGGAGCTAATCTCAGTCAAGCAAACCTTCGTTCAGTTAATTTTCGGGAAGTTAATTTATCTCAAAGCATCCTGAAAAAAGCTAAACTCGGTAGAGCTGATTTGACTGGTGCTAATTTGAGTGGTGCTGACTTGAGCGGGGCTGATTTGAGTCTGGCTGAGCTGGGCGGGGCAAATTTGACAGGAGCAAATCTGGCGGGGATTAAATTAATTCGCTCTAACTTGAATGGCTGGAATTTTAAAGGATTTGTTTTTGCAGGAGCTAATTTGCGGTGGAGTAAATTTGCAGGGGCTTGTTTTATGAGAGCTAATTTGCGCGGTGCTAATCTAGAGAGAACTGATTTGACAAATGCTGATTTTTATCAAGCTGATTTTACTGGAGCTAACCTGTGCGATGCGGATTTTAATAAAGCTACTTTGGCTGGTGCTAATCTCAGCGGTGCTGTTGTGAAAAGAGCAACTTTCCTGAAAGCAAATCTCAGCGGGGCTAATTTCAGCAATGCTAATCTGAGCGGTGCTAATTTGAAAAAAGCTAATATTGATGGGGCAAATTTTACTGATGCTAATCTTTCGCGATGTGCCTGGACATGATATAGCCTTTCTCAGAAAGATCAGGTACGCGAACGGCATAGGGCATAGGGCATAGGGCATAGGGCATGAGGCTCTCCTCACTTTTTTGAGAACCGCTATAGTTAGTCTTGTTTGATTTCAATTATGGATTGAATATGGATAAACTGCAACGCTGTTTTGTATGCAAGAATATTTTTCAACAGTCGCATTCTTTTTATCGCGGTTTGTGTTTGGATTGTGGCGAAGTTAATTATGCAAAACGGAACGAAACGGCTAATTTGCACGGGCTGTTTGCTTTGGTGACGGGAGCGAGGGTAAAAATTGGGTATGCTGTAACTTTGAGGTTGCTGAGGGCTGGTGCTTCGGTAATTGTTACTACTCGTTTTGCTCGCGATGCTGCTAAAAGGTATGCTGCTGAAACTGATTTTGGCGATTGGGGCGATCGCCTGCACGTTTACGAGTTAGATTTGCGATATATTGCCAAGGTTGAGCGTTTTGCAGAACACCTCACTTGTTGCTATCCCCGACTCGATATTATCGTCAACAATGCTGCTCAAACTGTTCGCCGCCCTCCGGCATTTTACCAGCATTTGAGGGATTTGGAAGCTCTGCCTTTCGAGGTTTTGCCTGCGGAAATTCAGCCGCTGTTAGCGCGATCGCACTTTTTGGCTCATAATCTTGGTGGGGATATGTCAAAAAAGTCGATCGCACCGGGAGATTCCGACAACCAAACTGCAAGTGCTTTAGCCTTGACTTTAGAGCAAGAGAACTTGATATCAGAGGAAGATAACTCTAGTTGGTTTCCGCTGGGGATGTACGATAGCGACGGACAGCAAGTGGATTTGCGTCCTTTCAACAGTTGGCTGATGAAGGACGATGAGGTGAGCATTTTGGAATTATTAGAAGTTCATGTAATTAATGCGATTGCTCCTTTTGCTATCAACAGCAGACTCAAAAGGCTCATGAATATTTTTCCTGAAAACAGCAAGTATATTGTCAATGTTTCCTCAAAAGAAGGGCTGTTTAACGGCGACAAATCTTGGCGTCACCCGCATACTAACATGGCCAAAGCATCACTTAACATGATGACTCGCACCTGCGCCAAAGAGTACGCAAAATACAAAATTTTTATGAATGCGGTCGATCCGGGATGGGTAAGTTTTCTACACCCTTATCCTCAAATTTTAACGATGCAAGCACGTGGCGTTCAACCTCCTTTTGATGCGATAGATGCGGCGGCGCGCATTTGTGACCCTATTTATGCAGGAATAAATGATAAACGCTATGTTTATGGCAAGTTATTTAAAGATTATACTGATTCGCCCTGGTGATAAGGAGAAGGAAGAAGGAAGAAGGAAGAAGGCAAAAGGAAGAAAGCAAAAGGGTTATTTATCGGTAAGGTGCGTCAGTTGGCAGAATTTTGATAGACATGAAATATCTCTTGCTGACGCACCATTTTTTTGCGGTGCGTCAGTTTTGAGGTTATTGGTTGGAAACAATAATTATCCAAACTGACACACCCTACTTGATGGTTATTTATCTGTAGAGTGCGTTATTTTTGAAATTATCAAATAGTTGCATTTAAAATGTATAATAAAATGGGGCAGTGTAGCTTAGTGGTAGAGCGATCGCCTCTACAAGGCGAGAGACAACCGTTTGATTCGGTTCGCTGCCACCAGCAACGTAGTTTAAGTGGTAGAATTCCCTGGAGTATACCGGGAGATGCGGGTGCGATTCCCGCCGTTGCTATCTTTTTTGCATTAACAATCAAGAGGTAATGGGTAATATAGAATAGATTCGCCGTTCCTTATTTGCTATTGTCCAATGACCAAAGTAATTATTTTTGATTTTGACGGCACTTTAGCAGATACAATCGACATTCTTCTGAGCATCACCAACCGTTTGTCAGAAGAATTCGGCTTTAAGTCTGCGACAAAAGAGGAAGTCGCTCAACTGAGTAATTTAACTTCTTGGCAAATCCTTAGGTATTCTGGCATTTCTATCTTCAAAGTCCCGCTGCTGATTAGAAAGTTGAAGGCAGAGTTGCGCAGTGAAATTCCCCACATTCAATTATTTCCGGGAATTAAAGAAGTTTTGCTGGAGTTAAAAAGCCTTGGGTTTCAACTGGGTATTATCACCTCTAATTCCAGAGAAAATGTCTTAGCATTGCTGGAAATTAACGGTTTGCAAGACAGTTTCACCTTTATTTACTCTGGTTCAACTTTTGGAAAAAATAAAGTTATTGATAGATGGCTAAAAAGAGAGCATATAAATCCTGAAGAAGTCATTTATGTGGGAGATGAAATCCGAGATATAGATGCTGCTAAAAAAACTGGAATTAAGATAATTGCTGTAGGTTGGGGTTTTAATTCTCAGGAGGCTTTGGCTGTACACAATCCCGATTTTTTGATTGAACGCCCCCAGGAATTGATCGAGATTATGAGTAATCTGAGGCAAGTGTAAATTTATGTAACAGAATATTGCCAAAGTTAAAGTAGTAAATACTTTATGTCCGGGCAGGTTGAAAAAATGGATTGAGGCTGATATAAAGATAAAGGAAAAGACTTGATCGATCGCTCAAATTAAGAGGAACAGCATTATGTCAGCCTTTGAAACTTTCTTGACGTTCGGCTTCGCTTCAGTTTTCGCGGTAGCGACTTTAGCAACTTGGTTGCGTTTCACCAATCCGCCTTCTGTTAAACGCAATTAGATCATCAGACTCGGCGGTTTCAATCGCGACTATACAAACGAAATCCGCCTCCGCGGATTGAAGAAAAAAAGTCGGCGGTTGAAACCGCGACTATACAAACGAAATCCGCCTCCGCGGATTGAAGAAAAGATAAATTTGTTAGTCTCCTTCGCCCCGTTTCAGTGCGGCTAAAACTGCTTGCTGGCTAACTGCTTGGTAGATTTTGCTAAAATGCTGCTTGAGTGCGTCTGATGCGGGGGAGGATTTGTTGGCTGTTCCTTTTCCGTCCGTTGCGAGGGGAATTGGGCCTAAAATATCTAAGACTGTTTCGCTGCTGGGCGGCGGCACAATTACTACTAAAGATGATTCTAGCTGCTGGTTGTATTCCCAAAAGCGATCGACCTTTGGCAATTTAGCATTCGCAGTGGGGGAATTTTCGCCGGAGTTGAGTTGGGAATTTTCGTCTCCTGGCGTACCTCGTCTTTGGCGGAGTGCGGTCAAAATTTGCTCTTTGGTTCTCCCCCGCAGTTGAAAGAGTACAAAAGGATCTTCTGTGAAGCGATCGCCCAACAAGTAGTATACTGCACTGATGTGCTTGCAAGGATTTTTGGGGTCAGGACAGCTACAGCGCGCGTGAATATCAGATAAACTTAATGGAAATAGCGTTTTTCCAGCCGCAGCAAATACATCCTCAATATTGTGCGGCATTTCTCCTGCTAATAATTTAGCCGAAAACACCGCTCTTTGCGACATATTTTCAATCACATAATCCCAATCTTCATCGGTTAATGTATCAAGTCCTAAAGAAACTTGATAGGGTTTGGGATCAGTGCCTTGAACTACGGCAATTACTTCTTGGTTGGGAAACTTAATGCTGAGAACTTTACCTTCCCGCGCATATTGCCACCCGCGTTCTAAACGCTTTTTGAAACGGTAGGTATTGATTAAATCGAGCCACTGTTGTGTCCACCATTCTCTGTCAATCATAAGGCGAAGGAAGAAGGAAGAAGGAAGAAGGAAGAAGGAAGAGGGAAGAAGGAAGAGGGAAGAGGGAAGAAGGTATATATTAGATTATGTCCGATAAATCAACTCTAATTATTGTAGGGGAGGGTTCACCAATATATATGATACAAACGATCGATCTAGTAAACCCGCCCCGCCCCCGCGACAAACCAATAAATATTATTCTTCTTCTGTTTCTATAATAGCATCGCGATCGAGAATCAGTAAATTGCGAAGTTGGTCAGTATCAAGTTCGGTGAGCCAGTTTTCGCCAGCGCTGACTACTTGTTCGGCGAGAGCTTTCTTACTTTCGATCATATCGTGTATTTTCTCCTCTAGCGTACCCGTGCAGACAAATTTGTGGACTTGCACGTTGCGAGTTTGGCCGATGCGAAATACGCGGTCAGTTGCCTGATTTTCTACTGCGGGATTCCACCATCTGTCATAGTGGAAAACGTGGGTTGCTCTGGTTAAGTTCAAGCCAGTACCGCCCGCTTTTAACGATAATATCATAATCGGTGGGCCTTGGGGATCGTGCTGGAAGCGATCGATCATTTCTTCCCGCTGCTGCTGCTTAATTCCGCCGTACAAAAACAAAACTTCTCGCCCTAAATGCTTTTCTAAATGCGGTTTCAGGAGTTTTCCCCACTCGGCAAATTGAGTAAAAATCAAAGCCCGATCGCCCTCAGCGACAACCTCTTCCAACATTTCCACCAACCGCTGCAATTTCCCCGATTCTTGGCTGTTAACGCTCAATTCTTTCGGCTTAGCTGCTGCGTTCACAAGAGCGGGATGGTTGCAAAGTTGCTTGAGTTTTACCAGCAAAGCCAGAATCATTCCCCGGCGCTGAATGCCTTCGGCTGATTCCAAATTAGCGATCGACTCTTCGACTACTTTCTGATATAATGCGGCCTGTCCAGCCGCCAGACTGCAAAATACAGTCATCTCCTGTTTTTCCGGCAAATCTTGGATGATTTCCTTGTCGGTTTTCAGGCGGCGGAGGATGAAAGGCCGCACGAGCGATCGCAAAGTATGCAATGATTCTCTATCTCCATATTTCTCAATCGGAATAGCAAATCGGCGCTGAAAGAAATTGCGAGGCCCCAAATAGCCCGGATTCAGAAACTCCAAAATTGACCATAACTCTTGCAGTCTATTTTCCACCGGAGTTCCAGTCAGCGCGATTCTAAAAGATGCCTCGATTTGCCGCACCGCCTGCGACTGCTTAGCCTCGGAATTCTTAATATTTTGCGCTTCATCTAAAACCAATCCTTGCCATTTAGTGCTTTGAATTTCCTTAGCATCGCGGAACACCAGCGCGTAACTGGTAACTATTAAATCCTTGCCCTTAATTGCGGCCGCAAATGCTTTACCTTTAGCCCGTTTGTCTCCGTGGTGAACTAACACTTTCAGCGTCGGTCCAAATTTCTTGACTTCGCGCTCCCAATTGCCTAATACTGATGTGGGACAAACCAATAATGTCGGTGCTTCTAGGGCATTTTGTTCTTGTAAGTGCAGGAGAAAAGTAATTAGCTGAACCGTTTTACCGAGCCCCATATCGTCCGCGAGACAAGCACCTAAACCCCAGCGTTCTAAGAATGCTAACCAGCCAGCCCCTAGCGCTTGATAAGGCCGCAATTCTCCCCGGAAAGTAGCTGGAGTTGCGATCGCACTTACGGCCTGATTATCGCTTAAAGTATTCAACAATTCCTGAAGTTGACCAGTTGCTTCAAAATTCACCACAGGCAACTTTTCAATAGTCTGAGAATCGCCCGAAGCCAAACGCAAAGCATCCTCCAAAGAAAGAGTCATTTGGGAATTGCGACTAGCAAAAAAAGTTTTAGCAGCCTTCACATCGGTTGCGCGCAACTCCACCCACTCGCCGTTAATTTCCACCAAAGGCGAATTAAGTTCTACCAGCCGATCGAATTCTGCCTTAGAAATGCGCTGTCCGCCGATCGTCAATTCCCACTTAAAACTTAGCAGACTTTGCAAACCCAGCCCGCCCTTCGCCGGATTTGCTTTCGGAGTTTCCGCCTGAATACTCAAACCCAAACGACTCGCCCAACCATCAGCCTTTGTCAAACTAGGCGGCAAAACAACGCCCAACCCGCTATCAGCAAACCGCCAAGCCACAGACTTAATAAACTCGTAAGCTTGCAGCGGATTTAATTGACAAAATTGCGGTCGTTGTGCTTGCAAACTCGGTTCAATTAATGGATAAAGTTTCGATGCTAAACCCAACCCTCCCAGCAAAGTTTCTTGTGGCAATTCAATTGTCCGCCCCGCATAAGCCAAACGTTCAACAGAATTGTTCCAAACAGTTGTCGCATCTACCAAAAAATCCGTTTCATCTACTGCTTGCAAACAATAATTTAAACTCCAATTAACTTTACCCGGAGAAGGCGGGATTAGTTGAAAACAAGTGCGAAACTGACTTTGTTCAGAAAGTTGGTTTTGCAGCGGTGAAGTCCAAGCACTAAGCTTGTTTGCCAACTTTTCTAAAGCTGCTGATTCTGCTTGCACGAGTCCAGATTCTTGTTGCAAAGCTTGCAGCCATTCGCGGGTTGGAGAAAGTGTTTTGATGTCTAAAGTTGAGCCAGCAGCAGATCGCACTTCACCATCTACTATACTACTCAAAAACCCCAAAACCAACTCCTGCGCCCCCACCGGCAAATCCACCGCCAAAGCCCATACCTCCCTCGCCACCGAACTTTCTTTTCTTACACCTCTTCCATCCGCTAAATCCGCTACAAAATCCGCTGCCAATCTTCCATCCGCTAAATCCGCTACAAAATCCGCTGCCAATCTTACATCCGTTACATCCGCTACAAAATCCGCTGCCGAACCTTCTTCCTTCTGATACATTCGACAAGCCGTCGGCATTTGCTTAGAAAAAGTAGCGAGACGGAGAATATCTGTCGAACTGTCTAACAAAGGTTGCCACTTAGCAATAGCCGAACCATCAGATTGCGCCTCCAATGCCGGCAAAAACTTGCACCTCGCCAACAAATCCAAACTCCACCTAGCAAGATGCGACCAAAAACGCAAATCCGAGCCAACAAAAGAATCTGCTTCTGTGCTATTAAGCGGCAGAGATTGCAAAAAAATAAAAGCGGCTTGAGGGTTGAGCAAATAACCCTCAACTTGCCAGGGATAAAGATAAATTTCATCGATTTGGGCTGGTTCCTCTAATGCTGCGGCCGAGTGCTGCGGCATAATAGTTGCGTTGGATTCCGAGATTTTTGTCGGCAGTGCGATCGCCCGAACTTGCCTCATAACCGATAAATTTTCCGTGGGAAGGGCTGCCGCCGCAGTTTTGGACGAACTCCGAGTTTTCTTAGTTTTCTGCTTGATTTCTGCGGTTTCGGGTAATTGCCAGTGGAGTTTCCCCGACTGTTGCAAAGAATTTAGAAAAGTATTCAACTCCGCCTCAGTCATTGCCAAAGGATGCTGCGGACTTATCTCAGATTCAACAATATCGATCGCCCCAACCTTCCGCCAAGTTTCCCCCCAAATAAACAAGCCGCTTTTTTCGTTATTTAGTAGCCAACTGCCGTGTAAAATAGCCATTTTTAAATCCTAATATTTTTATTTAATTGCGAGACTTGCTGCCTCAGTTTTGTCTAACTTGTGAATAATAGAACTATGGCAATGCAAAAATACGAAATATCTGAAATATCTGCGTTAATCTGTGTTTATCTGCCCGACATCTGCGGTTGACCCGATCGCTCCAAAGTCCCAATCGAAAACTCATAGTACCATCTAGAGCAGGCGTTTGGCGGGCGATCGCCCGGACGAACAAACCCCAGAATCCCCAAGATTCAGAGTATAAATGCTTATACATCCAGCGCCACGACTCGATCGCCCGCACCAAAAAATCTCTCTCTTTTGGCATTGGACTCTCAAACATCCTGTGGTAGTGTTACGATCCCGACAGAGAAAGAATGTGGTAGATAAGGAAGCAGTCCTACATGGTAGAGATAGACAAGTCAATATCCTTCGATGGAAGGGATATTAGACTGAAGATTGGTTTACTAGCGCCTCAAGCAGGCGGTGCAGTTTTGATTCAGTCGGGTGACACGGCAGTTTTAGTGACGGCGACTCGATCGCAGGGGAGAGAAGGAATTGATTTCCTGCCCCTGTTGGTGGATTACGAAGAGAGACTGTACGCAGGCGGTAAAATTCCCGGTGGATTTTTGCGCCGGGAAGGGCGTCCCCCAGAAAAAGTGACCTTGACTGGGCGTTTGATCGATCGCCCGTTGCGCCCGCTATTCCCAAGCTGGTTGCGAGATGACATCCAAGTCGTAGCAACAACGCTGTCGATGGACGAACAAGTACCCCCAGACGTTTTGGCGGTAACAGGCGCTTCCGTAGCGATTCTGCTGGCGAAAATGCCGTTTTACGGGCCAATGGCTGCCGTGCGAGTCGGTTTGGTAGGGGACGATTTCATCATCAACCCAACCTACAGCGAAATCAAAGAAGGCGAGTTGGATCTCGTGGTAGCCGGTTCTCCTGACGGAGTAATCATGGTGGAAGCCAGCGCCAACCAATTGCCGGAACAGGATATCATCGAGGCGATCGACTTCGGCTACGAAGCAGCCTGTGACTTGATTCAAGCCCAGCGCGAAATCATGGCAGAATTGGGCATCGATTTCGTGGTAGAGGAACGCCCACCGCAAGATTTCGCCCTCGAAAACTTCATTCGCGATCGCGCCCAAGAACCAATCCGCATCATTTTGTCAAGATTTGAAAAAGACAAAGCAATACGGAATGCCGCTTTGGATGAAGTGAAAGCCAATGAAGTCGAAGCTGCGATCGCCCAACTCGCCGAAGACGATCCGATCAAAGTAGCCGCCAGCGCCAACGGCAAAGTAATAGGCAACGTTTTCAAAGACGTTACCAAAAAAATGATGCGGAAGCAAATCATCGAAGATGGCGTCCGTGTAGACGGCCGCAAGCTAGACGAGGTGCGCTCCGTTTCTTGTCGCGTAGGCGTGCTGCCGTCGCGAGTACACGGCTGTGCGTTGTTCAATCGCGGGTTAACCCAAGTCTTGTCCGCAGCTACCCTGGGAACCCCAGGCGACGCCCAAGATTTAGGAGACGATTTGCACCCGCAGCAAGACAAACGCTACTTGCATCACTACAATTTCCCGCCATTTTCCGTGGGAGAAACTAAGCCGATGCGATCGCCCGGACGCCGAGAAATCGGTCACGGAGCCCTCGCAGAACGCGCTTTGCTGCCCGTTTTGCCATCCAAAGAAGATTTCCCCTACGTGATTCGCGTAGTTTCAGAAATCCTTTCTTCCGACGGTTCAACCTCAATGGGTTCAGTTTGCGCCTCAACCCTAGCATTAATGGATGCAGGCGTTCCCATTTCCCAACCCGTCAGCGGCGCGGCAATGGGCTTAATTAAAGAAGGCGATGAAGTCCGAATTTTGACTGACATTCAGGCAATTGAAGACTTCTTAGGCGACATGGACTTCAAAGTAGCCGGTACCGACACCGGAATTACTGCTTTGCAAATGGACATGAAAATCAAAGGTTTACCCTTAGATGTGATAGCCACAGCCATCCGTCAAGCCAAACCCGCGAGACTGCACATTTTAGAAAGAATGCTGTCAACTATCGACACTCCCCGCAAGGAAATGTCGCAGTTTGCACCGCGTTTGTTAACCCTGAAAATCGATCCAGAATTCATCGGTTTGGTAATTGGGCCAGGTGGCAAAACTATCAAAGCCATCACCGAAGAAACTGGTGTCAAGATTGACATCGAAGACGACGGAACCGTGACAATTGCTGGTAACGACAGCGAAAAAGCTCAGCGGGCTTACAATATTGTCCAAGGCATGACGCGCAAGTTGAATGCTGGAGATGTGTATGTCGGCCGCGTAACTCGGATTATTCCGATCGGCGCTTTTGTCGAAATTCTGCCAGGAAAAGAAGGAATGATTCACATTTCCCAGTTAGCGGACTACCGCGTTGGGAAAGTGGAAGATGAGTTAGCTGTCAGCGATGAAGTGATTGTCAAAGTGCGAGAAATTGACAATAAAGGTCGAATTAACTTGACCCGTTTGAACATTCATCCTGATGAAGCGGTAGCCGCCCGCGAAGCGCTGAATAAGTAGTTTAGGGTTGGTAATTGGTAATTGCTTGTATGGTAATTGCTAATTGCTGATTTATCGGTGGTAATTAGTAATTGCTAGCAGGTAATTGCTAATTGCTAATTAAGATTCAATCCGGTTGTTGCGGGTTGATTTGGGAGTAGAGTGCGCGACAGCGACAGATCAATTGCGATCGGCTGTGGGAGTTAAGACAGTCGCGCACTTTACCCTTCGATCCTTAGAATTTAGGTGCTAAGATTGGCACAGATAAGCTGTTTTGTATTTAGATTTAACTTTGCGGGCGCTGCTGGAAGCAACACCCCACAAAAATTTTAAGAAAGAGAATTTTGAAAATTTGGTAATTTGTAGGGTGTGCACTGCGCACCGGTTGACTTTGATACCCATCGAAATGCGTACTGGTTGACTTTTTCAATGCTTTTTGACGCACCCTACAAGATGAGCCGGTGCGCATTGAGCACCCTACAAACTACAGGAGCACTGATGCGCCAGTTGGTCTAAAATATGATTGTCGGGCGATCGCTTTTACTCTTCAGTCCGCGCACCATCCGGACATCGTTTGTGTAGACGCGGTTTCAACCGCAGAGTCCCTGAATTTAAATAACAGCAATACAATCAATCTCTACCAATACATCCTTCGGCAAGCGAGCAACTTCCACACAAGCCCGCGCCGGTGCAGTTTCCGCATCAAAATATTTTGCATAAACCGCATTCACGGCGGCAAAATCATTCATATCTTTGAGGAAAACCGTAGTTTTTACCACATCCAACCAAGTAGCGCCGGCTTCTGTGAGAATCGCTTCCAGATTGGCCATAACTTGTTCGGTTTGTTTTGCCACGTCGTCGGTGTAGACGATATCGTTTAGTCGAATGTCGATCGCAATTTGACCAGCTACAAACAGCATAGTGCCCGTAGCGGCGATCGCTTGATTGTAAGGGCCAACCGGTGCCGGTGCTTTGTCAGTACGAATAATTTTGCGCGTCATAGATGTCACTGTGTGGGATAATTTTTCCGAGGATTCGGGCTGGTAGAGTTCTCCATCAGAGGTTTCTGGTTGGTAGATTTCTCCATCGGGCATTATAGCACCAGTTAAGTCTGCATTTTCAATATTCCAGCCATAAATTATTGCGTCAGTTAAGTCGGCCCTTTTCAAGTTGGCTCTACTTAAATCTGCTCTACTTAAATTTGCTCCTTGCAGATTAACCATTTCTAGATTCGAGCCTTGCAAACAAGCTTTTTGAAGGTGAGCTCCTGTCAAATCTGCCACACTTAAATCTACATCTATTAACTTAACTCCTGACAGATAGCAATTTTTCAAATTGACATATCTGAGTTTACAACCGTTGAGCTTTGCCTCGAAGAGTTTTACACCACTTAGAATTGTTGCAGTTAAATCTGCTCGCTCCAGGTTAGCTCCAGTAAGATTAGCGTTAGTCAAGTTAGCTCTATTTAAGTCTGCTTGAGTCAGGTTGGCTTGAGTCAGATTAGCGTTAGTCAAGTCAGCTTTATTTAAGTTTGCCTGAAACAAAGAGGCTTCACTTAGATTAGTAACGTTTGGTTGGTATTTATTATTAGTCAAGTCAACCCTTAGATTTGCACCACTCAGATTTGCCTTGTCAAGATTAGCATTAGTCAAATTGGAGCTACTCAGATTTGCTTTACTCAAGTTTGCACTTGTCAGTGATGCCCCACGCAGATTAGCACCGTTAAGAGTCGCATTTGTTAGGTTTGTGCAACTCAAATCAGCATCACTCAATTGAGCGCAACTCAAATTAGCATCCTTTAGGTCTATTGCACTCAGATCGGCACCTGTAAGGTTTACCCCACTTAACTGTGCTTTCGGAAATTTACGTTCGCCTTCAGCGTAGATTTCTAAAAGTTCTTCAGCCGTCATTCATAACCTCCCCGTGGTCACGTCCCAAAAATCACTATACCATCCGCGCGAATCCGCGTGCACCTGCCATTTTGCGCGCAGATAATTATGGGATTCCACACTCTCCGGTGCAAGAAACCGGGTTTCTACGATAATTTAAGCATCGTAGCTAAAATTTACGCAGAAACCCGGTTTCTGAACCCCCGCGCACATCCAAGAAACCGGGTTTCTACGATAATTTAAGCATCCTCACCGAGATTTACGCAGAAACCCGGTTTCTTTGTCGCAGTGAAAGAACCTCAGCCAGCAATAAACTTCATAGCAACACCATTCATGCAGTAACGTTTCCCAGTAGGTGCAGGGCCATCATCAAATACGTGCCCCAAATGCCCGCCGCAGCGACGACAATGCACCTCAATTCTAGTCCCAAACAGCGAATTATCGATCGATGTGCCGATCGCCCCTTTAATCGGTTCATAAAAACTTGGCCAACCAGTACCGCTATCAAATTTGGTTTGCGACGAAAAAACGGGCAAATCACACGCAGCACACGCATAAATCCCCTTCCCATATTGCTTATCCAGAATGCTAGTGTGAGAGCGTTCAGTGCCATGTTTTCGCAACACATCAAACTGTGCCGGAGTCAAAAGTTTGCGCCACTCTTCCTCAGTTTTAGTAACTTCAAAAACACCCTTAGAAGCAGCCATAACATCTGAATCCCCAGGCAAACAGGACGATAACCATGCCATGCTTACTGTTGCTAGACCCGCTTGTAAAAAGAATCGTTTTTTCATGATAGATATTCCACTTGTTGCTAATTAACTAACTTAAGACTTACCCACGAGTAGCTAGAAACCGGGTTTTTTACGAAAATCCTTCGCCGTAGTCCACAGATTAGGTAAAAACCCGGTTTCTTTGATCAGAGTGCATAAGTCCTATAACCAAAAGTCATCCCAATCGAAAATCGAAAATCAGAAATCTAAAATTGTATTACAGCCCTCCAAACCACTCATAACCTTGATCCTCCCAATAACCTTTTTTAGGCAACAAGTCACCAACCAAAGTAATTCGAGTCACCCACTTACTCTGTTTGTAACCCAGCTTAATTGGAGATGCGAGGCGTAAAGGCGCACCATTCTCAACACTCAGAGGATTACCATTCTTCTGATAAACCATCAAAGTCTGCGGGTGCAACGCCGAAGGCATATCCCAACTCTCGTAATAGCCATCAGCAGACTTAAAATAAACATAGCGAGCATTTGTCTTTGGTTGAGCAAGGGCCACCAAATCCCGCAGCCGCACCCCGCCCCACTGCACAATAGCAGCCCAACCCTCTACACAAACATGGCGAATTGTCATTACACTCAAAGGCATAATCTGAAGTTGTTCCAGACTGAGATTGAGAGGACGATTTACCTCACCATCAATTATCAGACGAAAAGCTTTTGGATCGATGTTTGGAGTAGCATCAAAGGTATTGATAATTAAGGCATTTGGCTCGATCGCACTTACAGGAAATTCCGGCACAGGTTTTTGAGGATTCAACAACAAAGCTTGAACACTTTGGTTGAGAGGTTCAAAAGTCTTACCAATCGCAGCATCAAACGGAATCAACCCACAACCACCTAAAACTAAACCGATACTAGAAAGTCCAGATAATTGGAGAAATTGGCGGCGCTGCCACAAACGAGGAGAGTCTGGAAACATGAGAAAACCTCTACTTAAAAATTGACTGAATCAAGCGCCAACCTCCTACCTTGAGGCCGAGCAAAGAGTGAATTATTGCAAAGATGATGACGGTAGGAACCGATATAAAGTGAACGACTCTCAGCGCCTGCCAACTGCCGAATAAATCAACAATCCAGTGGAATTGAGCAGGTTTATACATTCCCATTCCGCTAACTAAAGCTAGTAGCAAAACCGGAATAATTGCTGTGTAAGCTAGGCGGTGCCACGAATAATTTTTGCGCTTCTGGTTCTGAGAATTCTGCAAAGCTTTCAGGTCATTATAGCCCAGAAAACGATGCTGCCAGCGGCGGGTGATGAAAATATAGACACCGTACCAAAATAGATTGAGTGCGAACAACCACATGGCGGCGAAATGCCAATGTCTGCCGCCAGCCAGCCAACCGCCTAGCAAAAATATGGGTGGGAACTCCCATCCTCCCCGCCCGCCAAAAACCGGATTCGAGTTGTAAATTTGCAATCCACTGCCAATCATCATCAGGAGACTAATGATATTTAACCAGTGAAATAACTTCGCCAAAGTAGCCTGAGTCGGTAAAGGTTTAGACCGAGATTTTTTAGCAGGAGCAGATGAATCCATAGTGCTTCATTCAGTTGACAGTTGACAGTTGACAGTTGACAGTTGACAGTTGACAGATGAGGGCGACCTCTATCTAGAAGGAAGAGGATTGGAGTAATGAATAGTCTTGTTTTAATTTCTCGCCTTTAAGGGAGAGGCTTTAAACCAATTCTTTCTGGCAATGGTGACAACAACAGGACTTATGCAAAACCTCTATAACTCAATAACTGGTTCCCAGGCTCCAGCCTGGTAACGAGTAGTGGCTCTTGAAGAACCCTGGTGCGTCGGTGCGTCGCTGTGAGATTGTCGATTTTTATGCAAGGGATTTTCTTTCTTCGACGCACCCTACGGCTACTATTGCATGACTTTTGAGAATGGGTATAAGTTCAGAATAAAAGACTGGGTTCTTAGTAGTCTCTAACTTAATACGAAGCTGACTCTATTTTGGATTTAAAATTTTTCCTCTTTGCCTAAAACATCCAATTTTCGGTCATCTCCGTATATAAACTAAATAAGCAAGGAAATTAGTTTATGAACGATCGCAGGCTGGGACGACGGCAATTACTTTGGTATTTGGGGCTAGGAGCTAGTGGAACTGCCCTCAGTTGCGGCTTTAAGAAAGATATTATCCCAACTTCTAACTCAGACAATATCCCCATACCCGCTCCTGCTACAAGTCCTAATTTACCGACAGTCGAGAACGTTGCGGCCTCAGCAACCGGAAAGTCTTTACCAGAATTTCAAGGTATCAGCCAGTGGCTAAATTCTGCGCCGCTGAAAATAGCCGATCTTAAAGGCAAAGTGGTGTTGGTGCAATTTTGGACATTTGGCTGCATTAACTGTCAGCGCACTCTGCCCTACATAGTCCGCTGGAACCAGCAATATGCCGATCGCGGATTGAAGATTGTGGGCATACACACCCCTGAATTTCCCTTTGAGCGAGATGTAAACAATGTCAAAAAAGCTTTGAAGGAACACCAAATTACCTATCCAGTGCCTCTGGATAACCAATTTAAAACTTGGGCGGCTTACCAGAATGAATACTGGCCTCATTTATTTTTAGCCGATCGCCAAGGCATTCAGCGCTACGATCATATTGGCGAAGGAGCCTATGACGAAACCGAACAAATGATTCGCAAGTTATTAGGGTAGTCAGATGGCAATTTCACTCACTTCGGCTGGTGTGGCTTTACTAGCAGGATTTTTAACAATTCTCTCGCCCTGCGTCTTACCAATCCTACCCATATTATTAGGACGCAGCCTGCAATCTCATCGCTATGGGCCCATTGCTTTGGTATCAGGATTGATCGCTGGTTTTGCGGCAATTGGGAGCTTGTTGGGAGTGACATCTGGCTGGTTTGTCAGCTTTGCTAGCATCCTCCGAACAGGAGCACTTACCTTTCTTTTGATTGCTGGGATAAGTGCCATTTTTCCGCAGAGTTACCAACTGCTGTTTAAATATTTGCACTTTGAAAATTGGCTGAAAGCTCCCGCACGAGTAGGGTTGGTTGGCGAATTTTGGCTGGGAACCCAACTCGGCTTACTTTGGACACCTTGTGCGGGGTCTGTTCTCGCGAGTATTCTGGTTTTAGCTGTTGTCAATCCTCAGCCTGTAACTGCGTTTGTTTTACTGATTTTGTACGGTTTGGGTGCTGGGTTGCCGCTACTGGCGATCGCCTATGGAGGACGCTATTTCAGCCAGCACTTATTACGTTTGCGCCCCCACAGTGCAGCTTTGCAAAGAATCGGTGGCGTAATTGTTGTCGGAAGTGCGATCGCAATTCTTTTGGGTTTGGATGTCAAGATACAGCTTTGGTTAGCTCCGTTTTTTCCAACTCTGCCACTGTGAAGGGGACTGTGAATGCCACTGTGAAGGGCAGTGTTAAGTGCAGTGTTAAGTGCAGTGTTAAGTGCAGTGTTAAGTGCGATCGGTAGAAACTAAGCCGATCGACATTTAAATTGTATGTAAAAAAACAATCAAATTATTGTGGGGCGAGCTAGAAGCCCACCCCAAACAAGCAATTTAAATTCGGTGATGTCTTTTATGGAGACTATTTTTTCATAGCATCAGGACTCTTCATAGCATCAGGACTCTTCATAGCATCAGAACCTTTCATAGCATCGGGACTCCTCATCCCAACGGGAGCCTTCATCCCATCGGGACTCCTCATCCCAACGGGAGCCTTCATCCCATCGGGGGAAGGGTTAGGAGCAGCCTGATTTGTGCTGCTAGGAGTCTCAGAGCAGGCATACAGACTAGCCGTTAGAGTCAGACCAACAATCAAATAAAGCACTTTCCGGTTCATATTTTTCTTCCAAATTTGAGGAATTTTGATTTAAGCAGTCAGCAGGTAAAGCTAGCCGTGGTTCCTTTTATAGTACGGATTACTTCTTTGATTGGATTGCGAATATCCTAAATTTGTTGCGATCCAGGTTAAGATATCCAGCTTGCATACATCCAATCAGCTCTGCGGGTCGTATTTAAGAAGATGGGGCCAGATTTTTTTTGAGAAACGCGCTTGCTGCAATAACCAGAATCAACTTAAAATTATCAGTTTAGGTCTGTTTTACGAGAAACCTATGGATTTGAACTCTGCCGAAACAAGCGCGGACGACCCTGAAAAACAGACTGACGCTGAGTTATTTCGGTTGATGAGTGTTGGTGAACCCTCTGCCTTGGGCATTCTCTACAACCGCTATGGTAGCTTAGTCTACAGATTGGCGCTGAGAATTCTCACCAATCCTCAAGAGGCAGAAGACTTAACCCAAGAGATTTTTCTCAATCTCTGGAATAGGGGTACATACAATCCGAATCGCGGCTCAATGAGCAGCTTTTTGACAACGATGACTCGATCGCGGGCAATTGATAAACTTCGTTCCCGCAGCACTAACTTAAAATTTATCCAGCGATGGAGTCAGATGATGACTACAGAAACTCCCCCTCTCACACCTTTCGAGTCAGCTTCTTTAGGCGATCGATCGCACTGTGTTCGCGATGCCTTAGCTGAACTTCCAGAAAAACAGCGACAGGTGTTGGATATGGCTTACTACGACGGTCTGAGTCAATCAGAAATCGCAGCTAAACTTAGTATACCGCTGGGAACAATTAAAACTTGGTCTCGGCAAGGTTTATTGAACTTAAGAAAAAACTTACAAAATTTAATTGGCTAGTTGCACCTATGACAGAGCCTTTATTTCCTAAACACTCAGAAGAATTGATGGCAGGTTATGTACTTGGCAACCTCAGCTCTGAAGAAGCTGAGGAATTAAGGCGATTGCTGAAAGAAAATCCCGAACTAGCTACAGAGGTTGCTAGCCTGCAAGAAGTTCTAGAAGTTATGCCCTACGCCCTACCTGATATCGCACCGCCACCACATCTCTATTCTGCCATTTTAGAAGCTGCCTCGGTGGCTAGCGTTGCAGAACCAAATCCTTATGTTTCTGGATTTCCTAACTCATTACCCCAGAAAAAACGGCAGCATTCACCTCTACCTTGGAGTCGTTTTATTGCTAGCATCGCGGCAGTATTAGCGTTAGTTGTTGGTTTGGATAACTACCGAATCAGGCAACAAATAACCACGCTTGAGGCTCAGGTAATGCGGCAAAAAGATGTGATTGCAATGTTGCAACAGCCTAATACTCGTCTAGTTTCCCTCAAAGGCATGGCTGACGCATCTGCCGCCTCTGGAAGTATTGTAATCACACCGGGTGAACCCAAAGCTGTTTTAATCTTAAGGAACCTTCCGGTTTTACCAAAGGGTCAGTTTTATCAATTATGGTCGGTTAATAATAATGAAAAAATCGCTTGGGAGCAGTTTAATACTAATGAAAGAGGAACAGTTTTTGTCAAACTTTCTCTGCCTGCTAATGCGGAAGTAACACCGTTAGTTGTCACGGTTGAAGCATCGCCATTACTGAAAAATCCTGCGGGGCCTATGGTAATGACAGGGACTTTATAAACTAATTGAATGTCTATTCGCTAACACTAAGCGATCGAGATATTGCCAATTATTTTATTTGGTTTGCCTCGCAAACAGATGTGAAAATAAATGCTTAGATGAATAATTTTTACAAGTATAGAAGGAAGATGGCCAACCTCCGCCAAACGCTCCAACCCCCTGCATCAACGTTAGTAAATTTACCGACTCCAATAACCCCGCCGCATTTTGACTCAATGAGGGCGATCGCCAGATGATACAAGTCCTGTGAGGAGTTTAATCCCCACAGGAGTCACAGCCTTTCAAACATTACCTAACCTAGACAACAACCGGAGCACCAACAACCTCACCTTTCAACATCCGAGCAGCAGCATCCATCAATTGCTCCTCCAAATAAGGCTTAGTGAAATAGCCCTTCGCGCCCAAACCGTAAGCCATTTGGCGGTGTCTGTCAGCACCACGAGAAGTTAGCATCGCGATCGGCAATTCGCACAAAACCGTATCCTTCTGCATCCGAGAAAGTAGCTCCAAACCATCCATTCTCGGCATCTCAATATCGCAAAACACGATATCGCAAGGCAAACCAGATTTCATCTTTTCCCAAGCCTCCTTACCGTCGCGAGCTTCCTCAACCCGGTAGCCCGCCTTCTCAAAAGTAATCGACAAGAGCGATCGCACCGTAATCGAATCATCCACAATTAGTACAGTCGGCTCAGTCTTCTCAACCTCCGCCTCAGCAGCAGCCCGATCGCTCTCATCCCAAAGCGTACCACCAGCTTCCTTCTGTAGCCTGCCAGTAGCCAAATCGATCAGCTCCAGAACATCCGCAATCGCCACGATTTTGCCATCTCCGAGCACCGTAGCACCCGCAATCCCGATCGGCTTCGGCACAGGCCCCTCCAACTGCTTAATCACGATTTCCTGTTCCGTCGAAACCTGATCCACCTGCACCGCCAAGAAATTGCCCGCAGACCGCAGCACAATCACCGAAATCATGTCATCGTCAGTATTAAACCCATAAACACTGCCCCGGCCCAAATGACGGTTGTAACCCAACAAATCCCGCAGCGGTCGGAACGGCAACATCGAACCCCGCCACTCAATGCAAGGCAAACCGTCCGCCCCAGTCGTCACCTGATCGCGAGGTACATCAATCATGTCCTCCACCCCGTCCATCGGGAAAGCAATCCGAGCTCGATCGCTAATGCAAGTCAGAGCCTTAGAAATACTCAACACCAGAGGTAAACGGATGGTGAATACTGTTCCTTTGCCGAGCGTCGAATCAATCCCCACAGTCCCCCGAATCTCGTGCAAGGAAGTCTCTACTACGTTCATACCGACCCCCCTGCCCGCATACTCCGTCGCCTGTTCCTGAGTGCTAAAACCGGGCATAAACAGCAAATTGTAAACTTCCGATCGAGACATCCTCTGAGCCTGAGCCGCCGTCAGCAAACCCTGCTTAATCGCCTTCGCCTTCACCTTTTGCGGGTCAATTCCCGCCCCATCATCAGAAACCGAAACCACCGTTTGATTCCCTTGGTGGAAAGCCCGAATCGTAATCTTACCAACTGCCGGCTTCCCGGCTGCTAGACGCACATCAGGCGCTTCAATGCCGTGAGTAATCGCATTGTTCACCAAATGAGTCATCGGGTCATAAAGCTGATCCACAATCATCTTGTCGATCAAAATATCCTTACCCTCAACCTGCAACTGAGCCTGTTTCCCGCACTTAATCCCAATTTCCCGCACCGCGCGGAACAGCCTGTCCGTCGTCTCCGCAAACGGCTTCATCCGAGCGCGAGTCAAACCTTCTTGCAGTTGAGTCGTGACTTGCCGCAGTTGGCGAGTCACCTGATCTGCTTCATCCACCAAAAACTCAATATCGGCCGCCGACTCCCGCACCCGCACGATCAGCTCAATAATCTCCTGAGCCAAACTGTGGAAAGGAGTAAACCTGTCCATTTCCTCTGGTCTCCAGGCACTTTCCCGGCTGTGGGATGACTCTTCATTGCGCCAGGCCGATCGATGTCCCTGCCGATTTGCCAACAAAGCAATCTCCAACAGACTCCGCTCATAGAAATCCTGAGTCCGTTGACTGACATCACTCAGCAGCGTCACTTGATGCAGCAAATTGTCCAAAAACTGCCGCATCCGTTCCTGATCTTGTTCCAAACTGTTGCGGTTAACTACCAATTCCCCCATCAGGTTGCTGAGGTTGTCCAGTTGCTTGACCGGCACGCGCATCGTTTGATCGCCGAACCCACCAGCGCGGGCATTCCGCCTGGGTCTATTGTTGATTGCCGACTGCCCCATATTAGTTTCGCCCTGTGAGCGGCCGCTATCTTTTGGATCTTCCAGCAGTTTTTCTAGGTCGCCAAAGTCGTCGTCGCTCTGGGAAGCGGCAGCGGCTTGAGCTTTGCGGGCAGTTGTCGTCGGTGCTGGAATTTCTGGCATAGTTGCACTCTCGCTCAGCAGATCTTCGAGATCGGAGAAAACTTCTGTTGTCAGCGGATTCTGATTTTTTCTTCCAGAGGCTGCTATTGTCGCCCCAGCACCGCCTGCGATTAACAACGCTTCTAAATCGTCAAAATTACTTTCGGCATCGTCACCGCCTGATTCAAGGTCGCCAAAAAAGTCCGCCAGCGACTCATCTTCCAATTCCGAAGCATCGGCTCCGCTTGATGCTTCGTCATCGTCATCAAAGCCCGTCAGTCGCGAAGTCACCAGAGGCCCAGCATCGATCGAATCCAACAAGTCATCAAAACCCTCAAACTCTGCGGTGTTGAGAGTCGCCCCGGTTTCGAGATCTGCTAACAAATCTGCATCGCCCTCAAACATATCATCGAGAGATGCTGCCGACAGCGCCTCTAAATCTCCGGCCGAAAAATCTGTTTCCAGCGCGCCAAACAAATCATCTTCATCCTGGGACTCGACTGCGGCATCTGTTTCTCGATCGAACAAATCCGCACCTTCGGAGTCGAACAAACCATCAGGAAGTTCTGCATCCACCAGCGGTGGAGGCGCTTCGCCAAACATATTTTCCAATAAATCGAAAGTGTTCAGATCAGACTCGAAGCTGGAAATTTCCGCATCAGGACGATCGGACAATACCCCAACTTCAACCGCTGCCAAATCTGCCAAGCCCGCCTCAGAAAGAGTCGCCTCCGATCCTGAGAACAAACTCGCCAAATCGCCCTCATCGGCTGCCACACGACTTGGCAACTCGGCATCCTCAGGTAAATTCAACCAATTCCCATCGACTTCTCCAGAAGTTTCTTGGTCATACTCAATACCCGTAGTAGGTACAGAACCGAACAATTCAGCCAAATCCGCTGCTTCTCGGGAAGTAGTGGCGGCCTGACGATTCTCGACAGTTTCCTCATCGACCGCATTCGAGTCCGAAGTAATCTCCCCAAACAGGGCATCTAAATCGGTATCTTCTGGTTCAAGATCGATCGATTGTGCAGACTCATCTTCCATACCAAAAGTATCTTCTAACCAATCTTCATCCGCAGAAATATCCAAATCAGAATCAGAATTTGAGGTCATATTAAAAACACCGCCACTTTCTTCATTTAGTGTCCCGCGATCCGCCAAAGATCGATCGCCCCCGCTCTCCCCAGTTTCCTCTTCAGGAGAAAAGAAATCAGAAGTAATGCTCAACAGCTCGCTGAAATCCGAATCCGAATCCACCTCAGAGAGGAACTCGAAATCGTCTATTTCTGCTGTAGCTGGTTTTTCTGCATCTCCCCAATCATCCCCACCACCTGCTGCGTCTGAAAATTCCGTATCGAAAGCGTCAGGGTTGAGGGCAGATTCTTCGGAGATTGCGGGCGCATCTGCTGCTTCGGATAAATCCAAATCGCCAAACAAATTATCTAAATTTTGCGACACAACATCGGAATTTTGGGCAGCTACTTCGTCCAAAAATGTACCGAGAGCGTCTTCATCGGCTTGCTTCTTAGCAATGCTGACGCTACTTTCTTTCCGATCTAAATTCTGCCTATTACCTGTTTCAAACTGTTTGCGGGTTGACGGTTGCCTCAAACCCACCTTTTCCCGATCGACTGCCGCCACTGAACTATCAGCTTCGCTTCCAAGCACATCATCCCCAAACAAATCCGTGAAATCTTCTAAAGGATGTGCTGCACTTGTTTCTGAATTTTCTACACTGTCTTCGTCAAACAACAAATCAGTAAAATCGCCTGAATTGTCATCGTTATCTAGCTCAAATATGCTCCCGGGCGATATTCCAGTAACTGACTGTGTATAGTTGAGGTCTTCTTCTTCTTCCCAAGCGCCGTCAAGGTCTGGGGATTCACCATCAAACAAATCTGCTAAAGTATTGAGTTCAGCAGCACCTACTTCCGGGCCAGTGCGGGTCGAGATTTTCAAAGAACCCATTTCTGCATCTGACTCTCCGAACCCAGGGGAACTGTATAACTGTGCCGATCGTCCTCCCCTGTAGTCGTCTCCCTCGTCGCCATCTAGTTGCTCGAACAGCTCGTCCATGCTCAGCCCAGAAATAGTCGGCAGCATTTGTTCGTCTGGCTGGGAATCGCCCAACAGATCCAGATCCCAAGCTGCATCTTCAACGGAAATCGCCTTTGTGCCGGGCCCACTCGGTTGAGCAAATGCCAGTAAGTCTTCAAAGTCTGTTTCGGGAACTATAACGGCTGGCAATAGTGACAGAAGTTTGGCGCTGGGTGCGATCGATCTAGATTGACCTGAAAGTACCTGTTCTTGCCCTTGTTTGATATCTTTGATAACCGTTGGAGCTAAGATCCGGTAGCTGTTTTCTGGGTTGGCGATCGCCTTTTCTACGCATTCAATCAATTCTATCCAGTCGGGCAGTTCAAATTCCTCTCCCGCCATTTTCAAGTTCCGACAAATATTCCTAAGTTGTCGCCTGGTGTCAGAGTTCTCAGGTTGTTTGAACTCTTGCAGCATTTCCCGCATCCTCGCCGGCACATCTGAGTCAAATACGAGGTGCAGCGCGCTTTCTTCTGTTGTGAGATCGGATGGGTAAGCTGAGCCAGAGTCAGCAAAACTCATCGATGAGTTAAACGCCCCGACTCCCATTCCGGCCATAGCTTGTGGTGCTACTGGCAGCGGGCTGCTCTCATCTGTATCGCTAACGCAGTGTCCGACAAGTCCCCCCAAGTGCCGGTTGAGTTCTTCAAATACGGGTTCTAATTCCCGAACCATCTGTTCTCCCAATTCCTCTGTCAGCCCAAAAGGCCCCGACAGTTGCTCTAACAGCCCTTGCAATGTGTCAAAAATTCGCAGGAACAGGGACTCTAGTTGTTGATCTACTTTAACGCTGCACTCTTTTAAAACTTTAAAACTATCTTCTAGTCGGTGGGATGTTTGCTGAATGCTGGTCAGCCCCAGCATTGCGGCTCCTCCTTTGACAGAGTGAGCAGCCCTAAATACTTCGTTGACCAGTTCTGGGTCTTCGATCGTGGTTTGCAGATTCAGCAAGCCTTGTTCGATCGTATTGAGATGGTCTTTTGCCTCCTCAATAAAATAGCCCATAATCCTCTGTTGTTGTTCCGGCAGCATATTTTTATTCCTGATTTTAATCGTTATTGTATTGGGTCTATTTTAGTATTCTTAGAGAATATAGCGGTTCTCAAGGGTGGTGAGGTATGCCCTATGCCCTATGCCCTATGCCCTATGCCCTATCCCCTATCCCGTTCGCGTACCTGATCTTTCTGAGAAAGGGCTATATCTCTGTAAATCTCTCCCCTTGCCAACAGAATAATCTGACTGCGAGATATTGCAAATGTCCTAGCTATTTCTGCTTTCGATATCCCCTCACCTAAAAGATAGCGAATCTGCTGCACCTGTTCGGCTTTTAGCTTGCGGCTAGGGCATATCTTGCCAGGAACGAAAGGAAAGCGGTTTTTTTCTATAGAATCGCGGGAGTTATCGGCGGGAGTTCCTTCCCACAAATGATCGGGATTGACACAACCGCGATCGTCGCAACTGTGACAAGCAAAATAACCCGGTTTGATCGATCTTCCCAGTTTATCTTCAAGTACAAGTCTGTGCGGATAGAAGCTTTGATTTTTACCGTTAATTTTGATAGTTTTCACGGAGTAACCATCACTTCTTTTAGCCAAGATACAAATCATGCAACCATTCGGCTGTATTTGGACCCGAATGCCAGGAATTACTTCTATGCCTAGCGGTAGTTTTTGAGGTTGAGGTGCAGATGTGCTTCCTACATCTTTAATCCGTCCTTTGCTAAACCTATCTTGAGAATTTTCCAGTCTAGAACCTTCCCATAAATGATTAGGATTAATGCAGTTACGAACATCACAACTATGGCAACAAAAGTATTCTGGTCTAATCGGACGACCCAAACTATTTTCCAATACTAAACGGTGAACTGTAAGCGTTTTCCATTCACCGTCAACCTTAAGTCTTTTGTTGGCATAGCCCCTGCTATTTTTTGAAAGAGTAGAGATAATACAGCCCGTCGGCTGAATCTCACCAAATATGCCAGAAATTACCTCTACTATGTTATCGTTCATCTGTACAACTCCTAGTTTATTTAGGTGCTGGATTGGCATCCCCGCAGCGGTTTCAAGACTGCGAGGTTACTTTTTGTCTTTCATCGTTTCCACAAAAACGTGCTTGTCAATCAGCAAGTAAAAAAAGCATTAAACAATCAATTATTGTCTTTCTGCTGTTTCTACTCGGAACCTTTCTACCGATGTCAAAAGGTCGCGAGCAACACCTACCAAATTTTGCAAAGCACCCGAAACTCGCTGCGCTTCTTGGGACGTTTCCTGAGCAGTTAATTCCACTGCTTGCATCACACTGGCGACCGAGCGAGCTGTTTCATTCTGTTCTACAGTGTCGGCAGTAATCGATCGCACCAGCACGTCAATTCGATTAGTAACTTGAATGATATCTTCAAGCGATCGCTTCGCCTGTTCTGCCAATCTCGTCCCCTCAATCACCTGCTGCGTCCCTTCTTCCATCGCCGTCATTACCGCGCCAGTTTCACTTTGAATTTGCATCACGATCTGCTCAATTTCTTTCAAAGACTTAGCCGATCGATCTGCCAACTGTCGCACCTCATCCGCCACGATCGCAAAACCCCTTCCCGATTCCCCAGCTCTTGCTGCCTCAATACTAGCGTTAAGAGCCAACAAGTTCGTCCGAGAGGCGATCGCCGCAATCAAACCCACAATCTTAGAAATTTCTTGAGAAGCTTCCGCCAACCGCTTGACTTTTCTCGTGGTTTCTGCTACCGTTTCTCGAATTTCTAAAATCCCGGCCACCGTTCGCTCCACAGCCTCGCCCCCTTTCAGAGCCGTTGCCGCCGCGCCCCGCGCCACTTCTTCCGCCTCTCTAGCACTCTCTGCGACCCGTTGAATCGCATCAGTGAGGACTTGCACCGAATTCAGCGTGGCCGCCAGTTCCTCAGCCTGCCGCAGCGCGTCAGAAGACAAATCGCCCGCAAACTTGGCACTATCCGTAGCACCTTTGCTAACCTCGCGAGCCGCCTGCTTCACCTGGTGGACAATTTCGCGCAGGTTTTGAATTGTCAAGTTAAACGAGTCAGCAACAGCGCCCAAAACGTCTGCCGTGACTTCCGCCGTCACCGTCAAGTCACCACGAGCCGCTCCTTCCACGTCATCTAGCAAGCGAATCACTTGGCGCTGCAAGTCTTCCTTTGCCTGTTCCTGCTCATCAGACTTGCGCCTGGTATCGCTAATCGTAGTTTGGATCACCTTCGCCATGTGGTTGAATTTAGCAGCCATTTTGCCAAATTCATCCTCCGAGTAAATCGTAGCCCGAGCATCCAAAGTTCCTTGAGATACAGCATCGAACTGAGCTTGCAAATTTTCCGAGGACTTGCGCACCTGCTTGGCGATCAACTGACCGATGCCCCAAGAAGTCAAAAAGCTCGTAACACCTGCTGCTGCCGTCATTACCCAGCCTGTTTGGCGCAGGTAAACGATCGCCTCCGGCTTGTCTTGCTTCAGAGCTTGATAGGAAGCAATGTTAGTTACGAAAGCCACAGCTACCAGAGAAACCAGTCCGGCCCCGATCGCCGTGTACAACTGTTTAGTAAACAGAGGGGCATTTTCCAAGAAAGCCAGTCCCCCCTGTTCCACAGTCACCGAAGTATCGATCGCTTCAGTGTCTGTCGAAACAAAATTCGATACCGACGCATCAGCAGGGCCGGAAATGCTAAAGATCTCATCGTCTCGAATTGCCGAGCCGTCGCTGTTGTCAAAGTCCAAGCCACTGCCGCTCGTACCCATCATCCCGCTGGTCGAGTTGCCGAAATTGGTGTTACCTCTAGTCAGGATCGAACTGCTGGAATCTTCTGAGATGTCAAAGTCCGGCAAATTGCCCAAATCGTCAAAATCGTCAAATTCGTCTAAAAAGCCACTGTGTTCTTCAGCATTCCCAGTTTTTGACCAGTCACTGCCGTTATTGTTGGCAGCCCCGAAAGCTGTCGCTTGCTCGTTTTCGTCAAGAGAGAAAGAATCGCTGAAAGCGTCGTCATCAAAAGCATCTAACTCGAAGCTGTCTATCGAGCCAAATGCCGGTGGTTCCGAGTCGCCGTAACCGTTACTATTGGAGTTTGATCGATCGGCAGAATTAAATTGTCCCCGGCTCGACCTTTGACTTTGAGAATTCGGGACAGCACCTCCCATCAACAGCGTTTCGTCTTCCGCCAGCGAATAGTTTGACGAGTAATCCGACCCCGCATCCGGCTGCTTGTTTGGCGATCGAGAAGACCCAAAACCCGATGACATCGGCTGAGCAAAAGGGTCTGCCTCTTGTGCATCGGGTGCTTTTTGACTGTGATTTTGCCCGGTCAGGGGTGGGGATTGATAGTCGTAGTCGTCATCATTCAGGTCGAGTTCGT
Source organism: Microcoleus sp. A2-C3 (assembly GCF_036706065.1). Classification (NCBI taxonomy): domain Bacteria; kingdom Bacillati; phylum Cyanobacteriota; class Cyanophyceae; order Oscillatoriales; family Microcoleaceae; genus Microcoleus; species Microcoleus sp. A2-C3. Next base: position 95,110 of record NZ_JAUBVX010000021.1, read on the forward strand.
CTGGCAAATCGAGTGGCGCAAAAGGTTCGCCAAAATTCTCAGACGGGCCGGTGGGAGAGTCTAGTTGTTCCGAGTCAAAGGAATTCCCGCTTTCGGAACTAGCAAAACTTTGACCGTTGAGCATCTGAGTTGGAGCTTCTGAAAACAAATCTCCTGAATAAGGCGCCGTGGAACCAGAAACTTTGCTATCAGACAAGTCACCAGCCTCAAACCCTGGGTCATCTAAGCCAAAAGGATCTCCCAAGTCCGAGCCGAATTCGTCCATGTCTAGCGGCTCAGACGCATCAGCATAAGCTGCCATCGCGCCGCTGTCTCCAGCAAAGGGGTTAGTTAAATCTTCGACAGAGCTCGCAGCACTGCTGTCTTCTGGTTCCCACTCCAACCCGCTCATGCCCAAGTCTGCCAATTCCTCGTTTTCCATGTCCTGTGGCGATTGACTCCCATAGGACATGGATGAGGAATTCCCTTGGAAAAGTCCCAAATCCTCGTCTTCTGGCCCTTCCTCCATAGACAAGTCTGGGTAGAATTCCAATTCAGTTTCAGCAGACAAAGCCTCGAAACTTTCGGTGTGCAGTTCTCCCGATAAAAATTGGTCTGTGTGGCTAATGCCGCTCTGAGCGTGTTCGACCAAAGTCGGGTCGTCACTCAGGCTCATCACTACCATGTACTGTTCCCGTGCCACCTCATACTGTTGCAGTCCGTAGCAGTAGATGTGCCCGCACAGCAGCCGAGCGCTGGGGTCTTCGGGGAAATCTTCTACTAATTGATAAACTAGGGATGCGGCTTCTGAATAGTTGCCATCCATGTAGGCTGCTTCTGCCTGTTGGTAGTCCTGCTGAAAGTTGGTACTTGTTGCCATTTGCCGCCCTCTTTTGATTTTAGATTTTAGATTTTAGATTTGAGATTTTTATCTTGCTTGAATGTTTAGATGCGTGCCTCAAGTCCTTTGACTGTTGATAGTTAGACCCCAATCGCAAATCGCAAATCGCAAATCTAAAATCGATTTCACGCTGCCCACCGCGCTGAGCGCAGAATTTTCACTTGATCTAGCAGTCGGAGCACTTTGTCAGCTTGTGCACCTAACATCCATTCTCCCCTCAGAAATGGAATCATGCCGTCTGGTGCATTGTTCTGAGAGTGTAGTTGGTCTACGTCGAGCCAGTCCATCCCTACAATTCGATCGACTGCGAGTCCCAAAATCGTATCTTGGTCTTCTACAGCTACGATCGGGATTTCGGTTCTATCTGTGTTAAGAGGTGTTTGGTCTCCCAAAAATTGGCCCAAATCTGCCACCCAAATCACTCGTCCCCTCATATTTAGAGTACCTAAAAGCAAAGAGGAAACGTTGGGGATGGGCGTCATTCGGTCTGGGGAGGGGGATAGCACCTCTTTAATCCCTGTGGCCGGTAGTGCGAACTCGTTCCCCGAAGGAACGTAGAACCGCAGGTGCAGCTCACCTTCGGGAGTTTCCAGTTCTTGGAATTCTGGAGCATGATCTACCCCTTGTCCTGGTAATATAAAGTCTGGGCTGCCACTAATCATAATTTTTCTCTCTGGAAAACCCACACTGTACCCGTGCTCAAGTCGGTGTTGGGAGGGAAATGGGAGCTGAATCTATGAAACATAACTATAACCGATACTTTTTGTGAATGTGTTGACAGTATTTATGACTAATTCGTTGCACCTATCCTGCTTGAGTTGAGATCTTAAAACTTGTATAGGTGCAGGTAGCAATTTTTTCTACGTCAGTCCCTATTTTGTTGCCACTATTAACTATCTGATACTTTTAATCCCTCCATCTGGGAAATTTTAGAGATCCTAAATGCTAAGCACAACACGAGTGAGCTTGGGCATTAGCGATCGAGATTATATCCCACCAACCCTTCAATAAAATCCCGGTGGCGACCTGGCAATTCCTAGGAATTTCATACCCAGAGTCAGGCCAATTAAAATTTTGGTATCCACCCAATTTTTAGTATAAATTTTCCCATGACCACAATGTTTTAGAGGTAGATTTTTCTTGATTTCCAACCAACTTTGAACCGTCAAGGTAACACAAGTTTTGTAATGTTTGGACTGAGCGAGGATCGCTATCCCAATTCATCATTGCTCTCGCCGTTTTACTCCTTAAATTATAGCTGGTTTTTACTACTATTTGATATGTCTCAAATGTGGTAAAAGATATAAAATCGCAAGTTGGGGCAAGAGCGGAAGCAATTTGTTTGTAACATTTCAAACGTAAATACTGAATCCGGGTTTTGAATGCTACCAGTGTTTGAGCGATGCGCAATTCAGGAATTAAACCTGATGTTTTTAGCACCATTTTCAAGCCTAGCTTTTCTCGACTATTGCCGATTTTGGTAAAACCTTGATGTTCGTTTAGGTACGTAATTGAAATGTGGTAAACTTTGCGAACAGCGCTCACCCACTTTTTCCAGATTGCCGCTAATTTATGGCACCGATAAATTTGGTAACTAAGTGTCTTGGCATACTTGTTGTTGGTAATTTCTGAGTTTCGCGCCCAGGCTGTAACTAAAGATGTGGATGATGGCGAGGATATCTTGAACGATTTCTCATTATGGGCTAAAATTGCGCGAGTTAAGAACCAATATCTCAGTTTTTGCTGGTGAGTTAGGAGATGAAATAAGATTGAATCCAAACGTACACTAACCAGTTTTGTGAGCAATGACAACCAATCTGACCTCCTTTGATAAAACGGATTCCAGTTTGGTTTGTAGGTCTTTTCTTTTGAATTTGAGTCCTGAGCCGATGTCGGTTTAGCCATAAAGCCAGTGTTTGCTTTACCAGGGAAATTTAACAGAGGATGTCTTGTATGTCTAGTCTGTTTGAGATTTGAGTTTCAAGGAGTCGTTTTTCTGGGCATTGGTTTTGGCGATCGGCTGCAAGTGAAGAACAAGTATATTATATTTGCACTTCGATCGACTTCGGCCCGATACCAGTCGAGAAATTGAACAGAGTTTTACAGACGCCGGACGGCCAGCGCGCGAATTTATACATTCTAGTTTATGGTGCGATCGCCCGCAGAGAGAATGTTTTCTCTCTCTGAATGCCGGGACTGCCCTGGCTTACTCCGGTACAAAAAAGCTCTGCTCGTGCCATCAGTACGGAATTTATTGGCTTATAATTCATCTTCTAGCGATCGACTGAATAATTTTTCCGAGAGATTGGCCGGAGGATAGCCCGGGCCTACATATTTTTCTACCAGCATTAATAACTCGCTTTCGCCAAAAGGTTTGGTAAAGTAGTCAGTCGCCCCCGCCATGCGGGCTTGAACGCGATCGATAAATCCGTCGATCCCTGTCAACATGACGATCGGCGTGTGCCGGAAAGCGCTAGAATTTCGCAGCATCGCGCAAATTTCGTAGCCGTCAAGTTCGGGCATGGCGATGTCACACAAAATTAAATCGGGCTTGAGTTTAAAAACCAAACTCAGGGCTTCCAGGGGACTGCTGATGCCAGTCGCTTCGTAACCGTGTTCGTTTAAAATTGACTCGACTGTTTTGCGAATCACATTGTCGTCGTCAATACAGACAACTCTCTTGACCTTGGTTTCTGGAGACGACCATTCTTTTTTGTTGTTGGCCGGGACAACAGAGGGCTCGTAAAATACTTGCACCAATCCCTGCTGCACGAAAGGGTAAATTGCCTTAGCGACAGTCAACACGTCTCGGTTAAGGTAGCGCGCCATTTGGCGGATCGAAGTATGGCCGTCGGCCCAGCGTCTGAGAGTATTAAAGGTATTGGCAGGCAACGCGACTCTTAGCTCAGCGGGGTCTGAAATTATCGGGCATTGGTTCGGCGACTGAATGTGAGGGTGAAACTGCTTCCACTGCTGCACCTGTTGGACAATTTTCGCCAGCAGCGAGCTAATTTCTAAGCTGGTGAGTTGAGGAGCCAATGCTGACCCCATTTCAAAAGTGAAGGAACCCTGATGGAGGCTGAGCAAGTCAAACAGGGTTTCGTGGATCATGCTGTGGATGATGTTGCGCCCTTGAGCTGGGGTCAGGATGTGGTTTTCTAGCAGGGCCCACAGGTAGCCGTATTCTGGGGCATTGGTAGATGCCATATAAGGAACTTGGATTTTGTCGAGGGCGGTGTCTGCTTTGTAGCGGCGCAGGTAGTCGCGCAAGCGTAACAAACTGCCCGCACTCTGGGTAGCGTAAATAATCTGACCATTGAAGCAGAAGACATACCAGGATTGTCCTGCAAGGGTGCGCTGGGTAGCTTGATTGCCGATGCCGAAGGCTTCTACGAACAGTTCTCCGGTGCGCTGACCTAACTCAATTAATTGCAGGATGCTGCGGATGTCAATTTCACTCAAATTTCCCTGCATGCAGCTAAAGTATCCTCCTTAAAACCGTTGGCGTCTGAAATCGGAAAGACTGTGTGTTCGCCCTCCTATTGACTTTGGTTTCTGTCAATAATTTACGGGCCCGATGCCACTGGCACAATTAGGAATTGACGAAAGGGCGATTTTCTCTTTTTGACCAGAAAGAATTGGTTTAAAGCCAGAACCCCGATCGCACAAATAGTCAAAGCAGCATTTTCATCACGTCCATTTAATGATTGACCGGATGGACAACGCCATTTTCTAGTAGACCAATCTAATTCTTTCAGAATGTGGCCACAGTTTAAACAAGTCTTACTAGATGGATACCACCGATCGCAAAAGACGATCGGCCGATCTTTTTTTTTGCCAACCCATTCGAGAATTTGCCAAAATTCTCCCAATGTCAAGTCAGAGATTTTACGTCCCCAGAGACGTTGCGTTCCTTTGAAATTTAACGTCTCAAAACACTGCAAATCTCTATTTTTGAGTTAGGTCGAGGGAGGCTATTAAGCCCCGCCCCTCCCAATTAGATCCGAACGTGCGACTTTCATCGCATTCGG